>JAIXVS010000029.1 GCA_027482795.1 Rhodobacter sp. | reverse complement strand
GCCGCAGAAATGCCGGAAAAAAAGGTGTTTTCGGTAGAATCCGATCCGGTTTGGCTGAAGAAAATGCGCGACTATTTCGCAGCCAACCCGCCCGCCGCCAAGCTGCATTTGCATCACGGCGATATTGGCCGCACCAAAGACTGGGGCCATCCAAAAGATGATGCGTCTTTTCGCAAATGGCCCGATTATCCCACCAAGATCTGGCGCGCAAAATCCTTTTCGCACCCCGATCTGGTGCTGATTGATGGGCGGTTTCGCATCGCCTGTTTTCTGACCACGCTGTTCAGCATCACCCGCCCCACGCGGGTGCTGTTTGATGATTACCTTGACCGCCCTGTCTATCAGGCGGCCCAAGATTTCGCTATGCCCAGCGCCTATTTTGGCCGCATGGCGCAATTCGATTTGGTGCCCACGCCGGTCCCGCCGCAAAAATTGGGATGGATCGTGCAGCGCTTTTTCCAAACCACGTAAGATAAGCCTAGGATGAATAATATGTTAGAAATCAAAAACTTGCATGTCAAACTTGAAGAAGAAGATAAGGTGATCTTGCGCGGGGTGAACCTGAACATCGGCGCGGGCGAGGTTCATGCGATTATGGGGCCGAACGGGTCTGGCAAATCGACCCTGTCCTATGTTCTGGCAGGGCGCGAGGGGTACGAGGTGACGGAAGGTTCTGCGCTGCTACAAGGCGAAGAACTGCTGGACATGGAGCCAGAGGAGCGTGCGGCCGCGGGCCTGTTCTTGGCCTTTCAATACCCCGTCGAAATTCCAGGCGTCGGCAATATGACCTTTTTGCGCACCGCCGTGAACGCCCAGCGCAAAGCGCGGGGCGAGGCGGAACTCTCGTCTGGTGATTTTCTGAAAATCGTGCGCGAGCGGGCAAAAACCCTGAAAATCGACGCCGATATGCTCAAGCGCCCCGTCAATATGGGCTTTTCGGGTGGCGAGAAAAAGCGTAACGAAATTTTGCAAATGGCCATGCTGGAACCCAAGATGTGCATCTTGGACGAAACCGATTCGGGGCTGGATGTGGATGCGATGAAACTGGTGTCCGAAGGGGTGAATGCCTTGCGCGATGCTGGTCGCTCGTTCCTGGTTATCACGCATTATCAACGGCTTTTGGACCATATCACACCCGATGTTGTGCATATCATGGCCGCGGGCCGCATTATCAAAACGGGCGGGCCAGAGCTGGCTTTGGAAGTGGAAAACAACGGCTATGCCGATCTGTTGGCCGAGGTTGAATAATGAGCGTTCAGACGAAACACCGCGCAGATTTGGCCGTGCGGCTTGGCGCGCCCTTGCCAAAACCTGCGGGCTTTACCCAGTTTGCGCGCGCTCGGGCCATGGCGCGGTTGCAGGCCATGGGCCTGCCGCATGGCCGCGATGAATATTGGCGTTATACCGCGCCCGATTTGCTGAATGGGGCTGTGCCAGACCTTGGCGCGCAGCACCCGCAGGGCCAACTTGGCGCGGGTCTTGATCCTTTGGTGCTGACCTTTTGTGATGGCGTGTTTGATGCCGCAGCCTCTAGTGATTTGGCGCTAGAGGGCGGGCAAATTGCGCTGCTGTCCACCGCAACGACCGATCTGCATTTTGCGCAAGATATCTATGGCAGCCTTGAAGAACGCGGCCAAACCCCCGTGCCGCGCCCCTTTGCCGCGCTGAATACCGCACTGGCGCAAGAGGGTGTTTTGCTGCATATCACGGGCAAAGTTGCGCGGCCCATTTTGTTGAATTATACCTCAAAAACAAAGGACTGCGATGCGATCCTTCATCACTGCATTAAACTGGATGCAAGTGCCGAAGCTACCATTCTGGAGCAAGGCAGCCTTGGCGCGCGCGGCAATGTGGTGATCGAGGCTGATCTGGCGGCAGGCAGCGCCCTGCACCATATTCGCAGCCAAACCAGCGATGATGCTGCGCTGGCGGTGACGCATCTGTTTGCGCGCCTGCATGCGGATGCCGCGCTGAAAAGTTTTACGCTGTGCGCACATGGGCGGCTGATCCGCAATGAGACGGTCATCGAATTGCTGGGCGATCATGCAACGGCGCATGTGGCGGGGGCCAGCCTGATCGACGGGCCCGATCACCATGATGACACGGTGTTCATCACCCATCAGGGTCGCGCCTGCGAAAGCCGACAGGTGTATAAGAACGTGCTGAAGAACGGCGCGGTTGGGGTGTTTCAGGGCAAGATTTTGGTGCGCCAATCGGCACAAAAAACCGATGGCTATCAAATCTCGCAAAGTTTGCTGCTGGATGGGGATAGCCAGTTTTTGGCCAAGCCTGAATTGGAAATCTATGCAGATGATGTGAAATGCAGCCACGGGTCAACCTCGGGGGCGATTGACGACACCGCGCTGTTCTATCTGCAATCGCGCGGCGTTCCGCGTGCGCAGGCGCAGGCGCTGCTGGTTTTGGCCTTTATGGCCGAGGCGGTGGGTGAAATAGCCAGCCCCGATTTGGCCGAAGAGATGCGCGCCCAGATCGAGGATGTTTTGCAGCGGGCGCGGCTGTAAATGTCGCTGACCACGGATATGCGCCAATCTTGGACGGGGCACCGAAAGGTGGTGCGCAGGCATCTGTCGCGCGGGCGGTCTGAGCCGTTTGTGTTTACATTTTTGTTTGTTTTCATGATCTTGGCCTTTGTCTCGCAATACCCGCGCGCCGCGCGCATTGCGCTGGAAAACCCCGATATGCCGCTGCTGGCGCAGCTTTTGGGCATGGCCTACGGATTGCTGATCTTTCTGCCCTTTGCCTACGGTCTTGCCGCTGTCAGCCATATCATCGCCCGCGCTTTGGGCGCGCGCGGCACGTGGTATGGGGCGCGGCTGGCGCTGTTTTATTCGCTCGTGGCGGCATCGCCCTTGATGCTGCTGCAAGGGTTGGTGGCGGGCCTTTTGGGGCTGGGAATGCAATCGTTTTTGGTGGGCATTTTCGCATTGACCGCCTTTGTGGTGTTTTGGGCGCTGGCCTTGGTTGAGGTGGGCAAAGGGGATGATGATGCAGTTTGATTTTGCCAGCCTTTGGGCGCAGGCGCTGGCCACGGTGCAAGATCCGCGCGCAGGGGCGCGGCGGATATTGGCGCTGGATTTGCCCTTGAACACGGCGGCCTTAGCCTTGGTGATTGTGGCGCTGCTGACGGGGCTTGTGGCGGCCATGGTCTCGATCATGGCCGCGCGGATGGGGGCGGGCGATGTGATGGGCGCGCAATTCTCACCCTTGCAATGGGTGGGGATGCAAACCTTTGGCCTGTTTTTGGCCGCAGGTGCCATGGCTTATGTCGGGCGCTGGTTTGGCGGTTATGGCACGTTGCCGCAGGCCATATCGCTGCTGGCATGGGCGGAGTTCATCATTCTGATCGTACAAATCGTTCAGGTGATGCTGCTGTTCATTCTGCCGCCATTGTCGGCGCTGCTGGCCGTTGTGGGGCTGGGATTGACGTTTTATTTGGTATCGCACTTTATCGCCGAAATGCATGGATTTCCCTCTGCAATCAAAGTGTTCTTTGGCATTCTTGCCACGGGTTTTGCGCTGATCATGGCGCTTGCGGTGCTGGCTGCGCTGTTCATCGGGCCAATGGGGGTTTAAATGCTGGACGTCGCCAAAATTCGCGCCGATTTTCCAATTTTGTCGCGGCAGGTGAACGGCAAGCCGCTGGTTTATCTGGACAATGGCGCATCGGCGCAAAAGCCCCAAGTGGTGATTGATGCCATAACGCGCGGTTACGGCCATGAATATGCCAATGTTCACAGGGGTTTGCATACGCTTTCTACCATTTCAACTGAACGGTATGAAGCCGCCCGCACGACCATTGCCCGCTTTCTGAACGCCGCTTCCGATCAGCATATCGTCTTCACATCGGGCACGACCGAGGCGATGAACCTGATTTCTTACGCTTGGGCGCGTCCGCGCATGGGCGTGGGGGATGAGATTATCCTATCGATCATGGAACATCACGCCAATATCGTGCCATGGCATTTTCTGCGCGCGCAGGGGGTGGTGATCAAATGGGTGGATGTGGACGCGAACGGCGATTTAGACCCGCAGGCGGTGCTGGACGCCATCACGCCCCGCACAAAGCTGATTGCGGTGACCCATATGTCGAACGTGCTGGGCACGGTGGTGGATGTGGCCGCCATCTGCGCGGGGGCAAAGGCGCAGGGCGTGCCCGTGCTGGTGGATGGATCACAGGCCGCCGTGCATATGCCCGTGGATGTGCAGGCCCTTGGCTGTGATTTTTATGCGATCACAGGGCATAAACTCTACGGCCCATCGGGATCAGGCGCGATTTACATTGCCCCCGAACGGCAGGCGGAAATGGCCCCCTTTATGGGCGGCGGCGATATGATTGACACCGTCACGCGCGAGGGTGTTACCTATAACTCCCCGCCGATGAAGTTTGAGGCGGGAACGCCCGGCATCGTGCAGCAAATCGGCCTTGGCGTGGCGCTGGTCTATATGATGGGCATCGGCATGGAGGCCATCGCCGCGCATGAGAGGGACTTGCGCGATTATGCCGCCCAGCGTCTTGCGGGGCTGAATTGGATTTGCGTTCAGGGCAATTCGGCCAGCAAAGGCGCGATATTTTCCTTTAACATGAATGGCGCGCATCCGCATGATATCTCGACCATTTTGGACAAACGCGGCATTGCCGTGCGGGCGGGCGCGCATTGCGCCATGCCGCTGATGCAGCATATGGGCATCACCGCATCGGCCCGCGCCAGCTTTGCCATGTATAACACTAAGCAAGAGGTGGATGCGCTGATTTCGGGGCTAGAGCTGTGCCATGATCTTTTGGGCTAAGGCTTGCCCCACGGCCGCCTTTGCCATATACGGGTCACTGTGCACCCGTAGCTCAGCTGGATAGAGCGCTGCCCTCCGAAGGCAGAGGTCAGGGGTTCGAATCCCTTCGGGTGCGCCATTATGAAACTTCGGTCAGCCATATCCACGCAGGCCAAATTGCACTTTGGGGCGCTAGATTGTTCGGCACATTCCAGTAAGTTGGCTTTCGCGCCTGAATAACAACCTAGGCGTTTGTCCGAAGCTCGAAATAATCGATGCGATTGCAAAGGTACGTAACAGTTATTGCAGTACAGCTTTAACGCAGACACCAGAAGCGATGTCAGGGTTGTTCTTCTGAATGAGCAAGGCCGACAAGTAGTTTACCTAGTCTGTACGTGTAGTACTCCGAGCCTTTCAAGGTCATGTGGCCACCATCCCAGTGCAAGGGTTCACCGTCAATAAATGCGGGACAGGTAACGCCTACGCAATCAGTGTAGAAGTCGTAGAAAATTACACTTTCCTCTTTTGCGACACGTTCGATAGCCTCATTAAGTTTACTAGAGTCGGTCGCATTTAGCGTAATGGTGGAAACTTGCCTGTATTTCAAGGACACAAAGCCAAGATATGCTAATCTAACGTTATACGTCGGAGGCTGCCCAACGAGCACGACATGATCTGCGCTCATTTTTGCAAGGCGGATCGAGCGACGCAAGGACTCCATCGCCTCGTCTAGCCCAAGCGTTATGAAAATCGGCGCCCAGTTTCCGGCGATGAGAATGATCTTGGGGTTTACGTCCCGAGCGATGTCCCCAAACCGATCATAGAACTGGTAACACCGACGGGCACCCGAGAGCATCGGACGACAGCTTGTTGCTGTAAATTGCGCAACCGTAAGATCCTGCACCGTGCGTAGCCCAGGATAAAGATGCGCTGCAAAACTGTCCCCCCATATTAAGACATCAGTTCCGCTTGGAGAAGTACACTCCTCGACACTATAATCTTTTGCCTTCTGATTATTATCCAAGAAACAACCACCGCGATCGTAAATTTCAAGGAATGCATCTTTATTTGTTATCTTTGCGTAACGGACAGCAGCATCTGACAGACGCGCAGGTAGCCCCTTTGAAATTATTACAACAGTTGAACAAGCAACCAAAAAAACAGCAGCTGAAACAACTCCAATGAGCCTATAGTTTATAGGAGTTTTTCCGTGTCGTAACGGTTTTTCGACAAAACTGTAGGAAGCGATAGAAAGTATTACCGTTAGCGCGAGACAAATTGCCTTATCAGTTAAAGTCAGCGGGAACACCTTACTGTATTCGAAGAACTTGATAATTGGCCAATGCCAGAGGTATAGCGAATACGATAAAAGTCCGATTGAGCGGGGGATCGCACTTCCCAGAACACTTCCTACAACCGATTTTCTTTCGGATAGAATGATAAGAACGCAGCCAAGGGTTGGAACAATCGCGGCCAGACCTGGAAATTTTGTTTCCTCCGTGTAGCTGAAAGCGGCGTATAGGATCGCTAGCAAACCACCAAGACTGGCGGAATTAGCTGCAACTTTGCTTTGAAATGGTTTCCAAGAGTGCAGAGCCGCCAACGATCCGAGCAACAGTTCCCAAGCCCGCAAATGGGGCGCGTAGAACGCAAACATTGGATTGTCTCCTACTGCATTTACGCTAAAAGCGAAGGAAACAAGCGCAATCAGAAACAGAGTTGCAAGCAAATATGATCTGGCGTACTTCGTTAATAGTAGGAAGATCACAGGGAAGGCAAAGTAGAACTGTTCTTCAATTGCAAGTGACCAAGTATGCAGTAACGGATTAATTTCATTGGCGGCAAAATAGTCAACAGTAGTAAAAAAGAAAATATTCGAAGCAAAGAACAGCGTGGAAAGCGTGCTTTTGGCAAGATTAGTAAAGTCCTGCGGCGTCATGAGTATTGCGCCGAGTATGATGGTTGAAAGCATTACTGCAAATAGAGCGGGCAGTATCCTGAGCGCGCGCCGCTTGTAGAATTCGCGGAACGAAAAGATCCCTTGGTCAATTTCAGAGCGGATGATTGAGGTGATCAGGTAGCCAGAGATCACAAAGAAAACATCCACGCCAACGAAGCCGCCAGAAATTAACGTAAAATCGAGATGATAAAAAATAACGATAGAGACAGCTAAAGCGCGGAGCCCGTCGATATCTGCACGGTATTGCTTAGGGGTTGTCATCTGAAATTAGGTATGACTCAGGTTGGTGGAGGTCCATCTGAACTTACGAATCTATATGTTAGTACACAATTTTTACTTTAGCATCTAAAATTATTATCGTAAATGCCTATTTTGGAGAATCTTTTAATTTCGAAAATCATATGGAAGAAGTTGCAATTTTTAAAGAGCGCTGCCCTCCGAAGGCAGAGGTCAGGGGTTCGAATCCCTTCGGGTGCGCCATGCTATACATGCTATATGAAAAAGGCGGGCCGAAGCCCGCCTGTTCCGTTTTGGCCTTTGGCCTTAGTGCGCGGCCACATAGGGCAAGGACGAATGGTGCAAGAACAGCTCTAGGTGCCCATCCGACGGCGCGCGTTTGAATCCCATGGTGAAATCAACCTTCACATCTTCGCCCGTTTTAGCGTTGGTAAAGTAATAGTTGCCCATCACCGTGGCGCTGTCGGCATCAATCACCATGCCTTTGTTGTCAAAGCGCACCGCGCTCCATGGGGTGATGGCAAAGCCGTGGTCTTCAGGCTCGCTGCCGCCCACAAAATAGGACAGGGCCTGATCTTTGGTTTCGCGGAATTCATCCACGGCGGCCTTGGTGGGTTTGAACAAAACGGTTCCATCTTGATAGCCATACATGGCGTCGATCAGATCTGATGCTGCGGTTTTGTAATCGCCGCCTTGGGTGAACACATCGCCCACATGCACAATGCCCTTGGCCCATTCTGCCTCGGCGGCGGTGACTTCGGCTTCGGTGATGGGGCCTGTTGCGGCAAAGGCGGGGGCTGTTAGCGATGCCGCCGCTGCGGCCAAAAGGCCAGCGATCAAGGCAGCTTTTGGAAGGGCGGATTTTGTGAAGAGTGTCATAGTGTCAGACCTTTATGTTATGTTCTTGGCCAGCGTCTTGCTGTCCATAGGTCTGTTTTAGGGGGTGATTTGGTCACCCGCCTTGCAGGCAGTTTACAAAAACGTAAACTTAAGGCGCAAAGGCGATGTCCACCCGCAGGCCAGGCTGTGCGTCTGACAGGGTGACCCGCGCGCCCAATTGGTCGGCAATGGCCTTCACCAGCGCAAGGCCCAAGCCATTGCCGCCGCCCGTGCGGCTGGGATCAAGGCGGTAGAACAGGGCGAAAACCTTGTCACGCTCGGCCAAAGGAATGCCCGGCCCCGTATCGGCCACCCACAGGTGCAGCCCCCCCGCGCCGCCCTGCGCGCCAAAAGCAATCTGCGTGCCGCTGGGGCAATGATTTAGCGCGTTTTGCAGCAGATTGGCCAGCATTTGCGAGATCATCGCCCCATCCGCCGCGATGGCCAAGGCAGGATCAACGGGGTGCAAGGTTAGGCTTTGGCCATTTTCTTCGGCCACGGGGGCGAAGGTTTCGGCCAAATCGGCCAGCAAAGGGGCCAAAGGCTGCGCGGCTGCGGGGTTGCTTTCTTGCGAGATGCGCGAGATGCGCAAAATCACATCGAATATGCTGCGCAGACGCGTCAACTCGCCCGAGGCCACATCCAAAGCATCGCGCGGGTCTGCGCCGCGTTCAGCCTGCATTTGCGCCTGATCTATCGCCAAAAAGGCGCGCGACAGGGGCGTGCGCAGATCATGGGCAATCGCGGCGGCGCTGGCCTTTGTGGTGGCGATCATGTTCGAAAGTTGGTCAAGATTGCGGTTGATCGCCACGGCCACGCGGTCGATCTGATCGTTTTGCGGGGAAATATGCAGCCGCACCGCGCTGTCGCCTTGGCTAACCTGCGCCAAAACCTTGGCAATCCCGTCCAGTTTGCGCAAAGACGACGCGCTAGAGCGATAGCCAATCAGCAAAAACGACAGCGCCAAAATGCCCCCCGCCGCGACCAAGGTTAGGATCAACTGGCGTTCTTTTTCGGCGATGTCTTCGATGTTTCGGCCAATAACCAAAATATGCGCCCTCGTATCGCGGCGCAGCAGCAGGTGGGGTGACCCCTGTGCGGCCGCGCCTGCGCTTTGCGTCCAGCCAGATTGCGCGGGCAGGGCGGTGATATCGCCCGCCAGATGCTGGCCCGCGCGGTCGAACAGGCCAAAACTGCGCAGGGCCCTGCCAAAGGGTTGGCGCAGGGCGGCCAAAGTATCGATCAGCGCGGCCTGCCCCGAATCGCGGTTGATTTCGTCCAGCACGGTGAAATCTTCTGAAATGCGGTCTTTCAGATCGTCCATCATATGGTGCTGGATGTAGGTAAATGACAAAAACCCCGTCACCAGCAAAATGCCCAAAAGCACGCCCGTGCCGCGCAAAGCCGTGGTAAAGGCCGCGCCCGATGTAACGCTACCGCGGTCCATTGATCATGTATCCTGTGCTGCGCACGGTTTGGATCAATGCCGTTGCAAAGGGCTTGTCCACCTTGGCGCGCAGGCGGCTGACATGGGTTTCCACCACAGTTGTATTGGGTTCAAAGTTGAAATTCCACACCTGTTCCAGCAGCATCGTGCGGGTGACAACGCGCCCCGCATGGCGCATCAATACCTCAAGCAGGGCAAATTCTTTGGCTTGCAGATCAATCGCTTGGCCGCCACGGCGGGCGCTGCGCGATAGCAAATCCAGCGTCAAATCTGCCACCGTCAGAACCGAGGTTTGCACCACCTCGCCCCGCCTGCGCGACAGGGTTACCACCCGCGCGGCCAGTTCGGAAAAGTGGAACGGCTTGACCAGATAATCATCGGCGCCCGCAGCCAGCCCTTCGACCCGCTGGGTGACATCGGCCATGGCAGACAGGATCAGCACAGGCAAATCCTTGCGCGCGGCGCGCAGGGCTTTGACCACCGAAAGCCCATCCATCCCTGGCATCATCCGATCCAGAATTGCCAGATCGCAGGTGTTGTACAAACAATAGGTCAGTGCATCGCGCCCATCGCTGACATGATCTACAGAATGGCCCATTTCGCCCAAGCCAGAGGCGATGAAATCGGCGGTTTTTGCATCGTCCTCGGCCAGCAGAATTTTCATAGCGCCCTCGATGATAGGGCCATGCGGCCCGCAACAGGGTGAAGCTGCCATAGCTGCGGGGAAAACTCCAGTAAGCGCATGAAAGCTTACAAAAATGTAAGGCTTTAGGCGGCTTATGCTGGTGGAAGGTGATTCAGAAGTTGGCTGGGGCGCCAGGATTCGAACCTGGGTATGGCGGTACCAAAAACCGCTGCCTTACCGCTTGGCGACGCCCCAACTGCGGCGGTGTTTAACCAAGGGGGCGTGGGGCTGCAAGGGGTTTTTGGGGCAGATTTGCCGAATTTGTGAAAAGTTTGAGGCTTGCAGCCCCCCATGCCAATGCCCGATACAGGGCGGATGGAACAGGTAGATGTCATAGTTTTGGGCGCGGGCGCTGCGGGCCTGATGGCGGGGATCGAGGCAGGCCGGCGCGGGCGGCGCGTGCTGGTGGTGGATCATGCGGCCGCGGCGGGCGAGAAAATTCGCATATCTGGCGGGGGGCGGTGCAATTTCACCAACTTGAACATCGCCGTTGATCGGTTTTTGGGGCAAAACCCGCGTTTCGCGCTGTCTGCGCTCAAACGCTTTACCCAGTGGGATTTTATTGCCCGCATGGATGGCGCGGGGATCGCTTGGCATGAAAAAACGCTAGGACAGTTGTTCTGCGATGGTTCGGCCAAACAAGTGGTGGCGATGCTGCTGGGCGATTTGGCGGCGGCGGGGGGCGCGCTGCGGCTGAATACGGCGGTGCAAGGCGTGGCGCAGGCGGCAGGTGGATATGAGGTCCAGCTTGCCAGCGGGCCTGTGCGCACGCAGGCGCTGATCGTGGCCACGGGGGGCAAATCCATTCCGAAAATGGGGGCGACGGGGCTGGGCTATCAGATTGCCGCGCAGTTTGGGCTGGCGGTGACGGAAACGCGCCCAGCCTTGGTGCCATTTACCTTTGGCCCGCAGGATTTGGACTGGATCGCGCCGATGGCGGGGCTTGCATTGCCCGTGCGCGCGTCTTGCGGGCAAGGGCGGTTTGACGAGGCGATGCTGCTGACCCATCGCGGGCTCTCTGGCCCTGCGATGTTGCAAATCAGCAGTTATTGGCGCGAAGGCGCGGCGATTTCCGTCAACCTTGCGCCGCAGTTTGCAGCCAGTGCGGGCGGGGTTCTGGCAGAATTGGAACGGTCTAAATCGCAAAACGGGCGGGCAGGGCTGGGGCGCGGTTTGGCGCAGATCCTGCCCGCGCGATTGGCCGAGTATTTTGCGGGGCAGGTGCCCACAGGCAAACCCATGGCCGAAATTCCGCGCGCCGAATTGGCAAAACTGGCCGAAATGTTGCAAAATTGGCAGCTGCGGCCCGTGGGCACCGAAGGCTACCGCACAGCCGAGGTGACGCTGGGCGGTGTGGATACGGGCGCGCTGGACGCGCGCACGATGGAATCAAAGGCCCATAAGGGGCTGTATTTCGTGGGCGAGGTTGTGGATATTACGGGCTGGCTGGGCGGGTATAATTTTCAATGGGCATGGTCATCGGGCTGGGCGGCGGGCCAAGTGGCCTAAAACCCCTTGACCAGCCGATCAATCGCCACAAGCTGGCCCACCAGCGCGGCCATATCCGACAGTTTCACCATACAGGGCCCATCAGATGGGGCGGTATCAGGGTCTTCATGGGTTTCAATGAACACGCCCGCCACCCCCACCGCCACGGCGGCGCGGGCCAGAACGGGGGCAAATTCGCGCTGCCCGCCGCTGGCATTGCCCTGCGAGGTGGGGGTTTGCACGGCGTGGGTTGCGTCCATAATCACAGGATAGCCCGTTTGCGCCATAATCGGCAGCGCGCGCATATCGGTGACCAAACTGTTATAACCAAAGGTCGTGCCCCGTTCGGTCAGCAGAATATTTTCATTGCCCGTGCTGGCAATTTTACCCGCCACATTGCCCATATCCCATGGGGCCAAGAACTGCCCTTTTTTGACATTAACCACGCAGCCCGTGCGGCCTGCGGCCAGCAAAAGATCGGTCTGGCGGCACAGAAGTGCTGGAATTTGTAGAACATTTACAACATGGGCCGCTTCGGCGGCTTGGCCAGCGTCGTGAATATCGGTCAAAACGGGAATGCCCATGGCGCGCACGCCCGCCAGAATATCAAGCCCCGCCTGCATCCCCAAACCGCGCTGGCCCGACAGGCTGGATCGGTTCGCCTTATCGAAGCTTGCTTTGAAAATATACGGCGTTTGGCTGCGCGCGCAAATCTCGGACATATGTCCTGCAATCATCTGCGCATGATCCATGCTTTGCAACTGGCAGGGCCCCGCAATCACTGCCAAGGGGCGATGATTGCCAAGGGTAAAGTCGCCAACGCTGACATCGCGCATCACAGTCGGGATCAAGATGCAACCTGTTCGCGCAGCACGGCGGCGGTCATCGACAGCATCAAATAAAGCCCTGCGAAAATCAAAAGCACCACCAACGTGTTTTCAAAGGCGCGCGGATAGGCGGCCTCATCAGCGGCAATCGGGTTGACCGAGATCGACAGATAGCGCGTTTGGCGGTTGGCAGCGGTGCGCGCCATTTCCGTGGCCTGAAGCGATTGCGCCAGCAGCAAGCGGCGCGTTTCCACATCGGCTTGGGCCACCAAAAGTTCTGATTGCACCCGCGCAATCGACAACCCGTCAATCGAATCTTCGGTAAGCTTTGATCGCAGCCCCGCAATTTCAGATTCCAGCGTGGCGATACGGCGTTTCAGCGGTTCCATCCGCGCAAGGTTGGGGGTTGCGTTGCTTTCCATTTGCGCCAGCGATAGCCGATCTTGGGTTAATTGCGCATCCAGCGATCCGATTTGGCTGGTGATCAGCCCCACCTCGACATCCGAAGACAAGACTTTGTACTTTTCTTGCAACTGCACCACTTTTTCATTGGCAGCGGCAAGGTTTTTCTCGGCCGCCAAATAGCTTTCTTGTGCGCCTGCCATTTGGTCGGTGCGCGCGCGCAGGGTCATTTGATCGACCTGTTCTTCGGCGTATTTGATCAGCGATTTGGAAATGTCGACGGCGACCTGCGGGTCGGCGGCGATCACCTCCATCTTGATGATCCCTTCGGTCGGATCATACGAGATTTTGACGTTTTTGCGATATTTCTTATAGGCTTGCGTGTTGCTGGCGTCTGGGGCTAGGCGCTGCAAACGGTCGAT
>JAIXVS010000242.1 GCA_027482795.1 Rhodobacter sp. | reverse complement strand
CGGGCCGCCTGCTGATCTACGATGCGCTAGACGCGCAGGTGCGCAGCATCACCGTGGCACGAAATGCCCATTGCCCCGTTTGCGGCGCGGGCAGCTAGGGGGGCTCGCCCCCCTGCGGTCCAGCAAGCTGGCCCGCTTCCCCCGAAGGTATTTGGAGAGTTAGGAAGCGCAAGTCTCTGCATCCTTCCTAACTCTGAAAATACCTTGCGGGGGAAGACGCGCAGCGGCTGGGGGGCGCATAGCCCCCCCTTGCGCGGCTGGGCTTATAGCGCCGCCGCCAGTTCTGCGCCCTGCGCAATTGCGCGCTGTGCGTCCAGTTCTGCGGCCCTGTCGGCACCCCCTATGATGTGCACAGTCAAGCCCGCCGCGATGGCGCGATCTGCTACATCGCGCTGGCTGGTTTGGCCTGCGCAGATCACGACTGTGTCGGCCTCGATCAGCCGCTGCACCCCGCCTTGCGCGATCAGAACGCCCCTTTGAGTAATGGCGCGATATTCGACACCTGCCAGCATTTCAACGCCCTTGGCTTGTAGCTGGGCGCGGTGTATCCAGCCTGTGGTTTTACCCAGACCGCGCCCCAGTTTGCCCGTTTTGCGCTGCATTAGGGTCACTTTTCGGGCGGCGGCATCGGGCTGCGGAAGGATCAGGCCGCCCGCCTGCACGGCAGGGTCGCCCACGCCCCATTCGCGTTGCCAATGGGCCAAATCACGGCTGGGACTGTGCGCAGCCGTTACCAAATATTCGGCCACGTCAAAGCCGATGCCGCCTGCCCCTATTACCGCCACGCGCGCACCAACGGGCGCGCCGCGCAGGACTTCGGCATAGGTCAAGGCGCGGTCGGCCCCCTCAATATCCAACCTACGGGGGGCGATTCCTGTGGCGATGATAACCTCATCTGCGCGGCGCAGATCGTCCAGATCGGCGCGGGTGCTTAGGTGAACGGCCACCCCAAGGCGCGCGATTTCGGCGGTGACCCAATGCACTAGCCCGTGAAACTCTTCTTTCCCAGGCACCTGTTTGGCAAGGTTGAGCTGCCCGCCTAATTCGCTGCCTGCCTCGTACAAATCCACCCTATGCCCGCGCGTGGCTGCGACAATTGCAGCCATCATGCCCGCAGCGCCGCCGCCGACGATTGCGATGCGTTTGGGCGTGGCGGCGGGTGTATAGCGCAAAGACAATTCGCGCCCCGCGCGGGGGTTGACCAGACAGGTCGCGGGTTTGCCCGAAAACGTATGGTCAAGGCAGGCTTGGTTGCAGGCGATGCAGGGGGCAATCTGCGCCGCCTGCCCTGCCGCCGCTTTGGCGACAAAATCGGCATCCGCCAGAAATGGCCGCGCCATCGAGATCATATCGGCATCGCCGCGCGCCAGAATGTCTTCGGCCAAATCGGGAGTGTTGATGCGGTTGGTGGCGATGACGGGCAGGATATTTTCAGCCTTCAGCCGTGCGGCCAAATGCACAAAGGCGGCGCGCGGCACCGATGTGGCGATGGTGGGAACGCGCGCTTCGTGCCAGCCTATCCCAGTATTCAGCACATGCGCGCCCGCGTCTTTGATCGCGCGGGCAAGGGTGACAACCTCGTCCCACGTGCTGCCATTTGGGATCAGATCAATCAGCGAAATGCGGTAGATGATCAGAAAATCAGGCCCCAGCGCGGCGCGGATGCGGGCCACGGCCTGCACGGGCGCGCGCATGCGGTTGGCATATGGCCCGCCCCATGCGTCGCTGCGTTTGTTGGTATGGGTCACCAGAAATTGGTTCAGAAAATACCCTTCTGATCCCATCACTTCGACCCCGTCATAGCCCGCCTGTCGCGCGCGCAGGGCAGCGGCGGTGAAATCGTTCAGTTCTGCATCCACCTCGTCACTGGTCAATTCGCGGGGGGCAAAGGGGGAAATGGGGGATTTGATGGGGGATGGGGCGACGCAGCCCTGCACATAGGCATAGCGGCCTGCGTGCAAAATTTGCATCGCAATGCGCCCGCCGTTTTGATGCACGGCGTCCGTAACAGTGCGATGAAAGGCGATGTGTGCATCCGAAAACAGCCCCGCCGCGCCAGTGTAGACCGCGCCGTGGGCGTTGGGCGCAATGCCGCCAGTTACAATCAGCCCCACACCGCCCGCCGCGCGCTGCGCATAGAATGCGGCAAGGGGGGCGGGATCATGGCCTTCCTCTAGCCCCGTGTGCATAGACCCCATCACCACGCGGTTTTTCAGGGTTAGCGGGCCAAGGGTTATGGGGGATAGCAGGTTGGGGTAAGGCATGGCGCGGCTCCTTTACCAAGAGATGCCCCGCGCCGTGCCCAAAGTCACGTGATACGTGGCGTTAGGTCGAATGGGCACCCGCCGCAAGGGAGGCGACAAATGCCAGAATCTGATCGACGGGCTTACCGCTGGCGATTTCTTTGACAATGGCGCTGCCCACAACGCAGCCGTCGGCCACGCTAGCAATCGCGCGCGCGGTATCGGGTGTGTTGATGCCAAAGCCCACAATAATGGGCAAATCGGTGCTGGCTTTGATCCGCGCCACTTCGGGGGCCACATCAGATGGTTTGGCGGCGGCGGCCCCTGTCGTACCCGTGACCGAAACGTAATAGACAAAACCCGATGTGTTTTGCAGCACTCTTGGCAGGCGTTTGGCATCGGTTGTGGGCGTGGCAAGGCGGATAAAGTTAATCCCAGCGGCCTGCGCGGGGATGCACAGTTCGCTATCTTCTTCTGGCGGAAGATCAACAATGATCAGCCCGTCAATGCCCGCTTCAACGGCTTGGCGCAAAAACAGATCCACGCCGCGCGCATAGATCGGGTTATAATAGCCCATCATCACAATTGGCGTGTCTTGGTTGCCCGCCCGAAAGGCGCGCACCATGTCTAGCGTTTTGTCCAGCGTCATGCCGCCTTCTAGTGCGCGCTGACCTGCAAGTTGGATCGTCTCGCCATCCGCCATCGGGTCGGTAAAGGGCAGGCCCAGTTCGATGATATCCACGCCCGCGGCGGGCAGGCCCTGCATCACCGCCAAGGATCGCGCCACATCGGGATCTCCCGCCATGATATAGGCGACAAATGCCTTTTTGCGGGCCGCATTCAGCCGTGCAAAGGTTTGGTCGATACGGGTGTTTTGTGCCATGATGCGCCTATCTTTTTGGTGTTCCACCTGTGGCGTATGCAGGGGGCGAAATCAAGACTAGTCCAAACGGTTGGTGACAAATACCTGTTCGCCGCGCTGTGCGGCAAGGTCAAGCTGGCGCTGGCGTTCGCGAAAACGGGCTCGGTCGGTTTCGGTATATTCGCCCACGCAGGCAGGGCAGCAAGCGCCGCGTTCAAACAGCGGGCTGGCCTTATCTGCGGCGCTAATCGGGCGGCGACAGGCGTGGCAACTGTCATAGGGGCCAGGTTTTAGACCGTGCCCCACGGACACACGGCCATCGAACACATAGCATTCGCCATCCCAAAGGCTTTGATCGGCGGGAACTTCCTCAAGGTATTTCAAAATACCGCCCTTAAGGTGAAACACATCATTCACACCTTGCGACAACAGGTAATTGGTGGATTTTTCGCAGCGAATCCCGCCCGTGCAGAACATCGCAATGCGCTTGCCGCGATATTCGTCTTTATGCGCCTGCCACCACGCGGGAAAGTCGCGAAAGCTGCGGATGTCAGGGTCAACCGCGCCTTTGAAGGTGCCGATGCCCACCTCGTAATCATTGCGGGTGTCGATCACGGCCACGTCTTCGCTTGCGATCAACGCATTCCAATCTTGCGGGGCGACATAGCTGCCAACCTGCGCGGTTGGGTCAACATCGGGGATGCCCATGGTGACAATCTCGCGCTTAAGCTTTACCTTCATACGGCCAAAGGGCATGGTTTCAGCATAAGATTCCTTATGCACTAACGCGGCAAAGCCATCTTGCGCGCGGATATAACCCAGCACGGCCTTGATGCTTTCGCCCGCACCTGCAATCGTGCCATTAATCCCCTCGCGCGCGATCAGCAGCGATCCGCGCACGCCGTGTTGCGCGCAGATGTCCGCCAGCGCAGGGCGCAGGGCGGCGGGGTCTGATACCCGCGCAAAGTGATAAAGGGCGGCGATTGTAATCATGCGCGCTGTTTACGCCTGCACGGGGTCTGCATCAAGGGCCACATTTTCGCATATGCTTGACCCCGCCCTTGCCGCGCCGTAGCCATGGTGCAACTGGAGGATGCTATGAACAAAGCCCTAATTGTGATTGATGTTCAGAACGACTTTTGCCCGAACGGCGCACTGGCTGTGGCGGGTGGGGATGAGATTGTCGGCGGCATTAATGCGCTGATGGTCGGGTTTGAAACGGTGGTGCTGACCCAAGATTGGCACCCCGCCGATCATGCATCCTTTGCCGATAACCACGCAGGGGCGGCGGCGTTTTCGGTTGTGCAAATGCCCTATGGACCGCAAGTGCTGTGGCCGCGCCACTGCGTGCAGGGCAGCGATGGGGCGGAATTTCACCCCGCGCTGAACATAAATGCGGCGCATCTGACCATTCGCAAAGGGTTCCGTGCGCAGATCGACAGCTATTCGGCGTTTTTTGAAAATGACCGCGCCACCCCTACGGGCCTGCATGGCTATTTGCAGGATCGCGGGGTTAAAGATGTGATGCTTGTCGGCCTTGCCCTTGATTATTGCGTGGCCTACTCGGCGCTGGACGCTGCAAAGCTGGGGTATGGCGTGACTGTGCTGTCAGACCTATGCCGCGCGATAGACCTAAACGGATCGCTGGCCGACATGCAGGCCGCGATGCGCGCAGCTGGGGTGATCTTGGGATAGGGTGAGAGGCTGACAACGACCCAAGCGGGGCTCGTTACGGCTGCTTCCTTCCGGACCTGACCGGGTTGGCGAGGTGCCTGCCCGCGCCAACCTCTCGCAAATGCATATAGGGGCTGTTGCGGGCGGTGGCAAGATGGCTCGCAATTGTCTGCCCAAGCGGCAGTTTTGCCCTGCCGATCCTGCCCCGCCGCCGATTTTGGCGGCCAGTAGATGCCCAATGTCAGCTTTGGGGGCGGGTCTTTTTGGGGTCGTAATGCGACAAGGGCACGATCACGGCGGGAAGGCGTTTTTGCTGGCCGTCTAGCTTGCCCACCTCTAGCGCCGTGCCAACTGCCCCATGGGCCACATCCACCCGCGCAAGGGCGATGTTTTTGCCCAGCAGCGGCGAGCGCATAGCGGATGTCACAACACCCACCTGCGCGCGGCCCAGATGCACAGGGTCGCCATGGCCGACATCAACATTGGCGTCGATGTCTAGCCCGACGAATTTGTGCAAGGGGTTTTCCTTGCGCCTAATCAGCGCCTCGCGCCCGATGAAATCATCGGTCTTGGTCTTTAGCGGCACGGTAAAGCCGATGCCTGCCTCGAACGGGTCAGTCTGATCGGAAAAATCATAGCCCGCAAAGATCAGCCCCGCCTCGATTCGCACCATATCAAGGGCGGCAAGGCCCATGGGTTTTAGCCCTAAATCGCCGCCATTGGCCCAGACGGCATCATACACCGCCGTGCCATCTTTGGGGTGGCAAAAGATTTCAAAGCCAAGCTCGCCCGTATAGCCTGTGCGCGAGACGACAACAGGCGCGCCTGTTGGCCCGCCGATGCGCCCCACCGTCAGGCGGAACCAGCCCAATTCTTCGATGGTGGGCTGGTGCGGCGCAGTCCAGATCATGCGCTGCATAATCTGACGCGAGTTGGGGCCCTGAACGGCCAGATTGTGCAACTGATCGGTGGAGGAGCGCACCATCACCTTTAGCCCCAGCTTTTCGGCCTGCTCGCGCAGCCAAATGCCTGAATAATCATCCCCGCCAATCCAGCGGAACTGATCGCGGCCAAGACGGAACACCGTGCCGTCATCAATCATGCCGCCGTGTTCATAGCACATGGCGGAATAGACCACCTGCCCCACGGATAGTTTCTTCATATCGCGCGTCAGGCACCATTGCATCAGCGTCTCGGCATCTGGGCCAGTGACTTCGAATTTGCGCAGGGGCGACAGATCTAGCACCACGGCCTTTTCGCGGCAGGCCCAGTATTCCTCGATCGCACCGTTAGAGGAATAAACGCTGGGCAGCCAATAGCCTTTGTATTCCACAAGATTGCGAGTCTTGGCCGAAATGGGCGCGTGAAAGGCGGTTTCTTTGGTCATCTTCGG
>JAIXVS010000078.1 GCA_027482795.1 Rhodobacter sp. | reverse complement strand
GTCTCCACCCCAATCTCGCGCAGCACAGCAATGCTGCCGTTGCGCATAATCTGGTATTCCTTATCGGTCAGCGTAAGGGAGGGGGCCACAGTGATGCTATCGCCCGTATGCACGCCCATCGGGTCGATGTTTTCAATCGCGCAGATGATGATCGCGTTGTCGGCAGTGTCGCGCACCACCTCCATCTCAAACTCTTTCCAGCCCAGCAGGGATTCGTCGACCAAAATTTGCGCAACGGGGCTGGCTTCAAGGCCCGATCGGCAAATCGCCTCGTAATCATCGCGGTTATAGGCCACGCCCCCGCCCGTGCCGCCAAGGGTAAAGGCAGGGCGGATGATGGCGGGCAGACCGACATATTCGATGGCGGCGAGCGCCTCGCGCACGCCTGCGGCAATGTCAAATTTGCCCGATGGCAGTTTTGGGGCTGCGATGATGGTGGCCTTGGGGTTTTCCAGCCCGATCCTATCCATCGCCTCGCGGAACAGCTTGCGGTCTTCGGCCATTTCAATGGCCTCGCGCTTGGCGCCGATCAATTCAACGTTGAACCGCTCCAACACGCCCATATCGGCCAGCGCTAGCGCGGTGTTCAGGCCAGTCTGCCCGCCCATGGTGGGTAGCAGCGCATCGGGGCGTTCTTTTTCGATGATTTTGGCGACGACTTCGGGGGTAATGGGTTCGATATAGGTCGCATCCGCCAGCGCGGGGTCGGTCATAATCGTGGCTGGGTTCGAGTTGACAAGGATCACCCGATACCCTTCTTCGCGCAGCGCCTTGCAGGCTTGCGCGCCCGAATAGTCAAACTCGCAGGCTTGGCCAATGATGATAGGGCCCGCGCCGATAATCATGATAGATTTGATATCGGTTCTTTTTGGCATGGCCAGCCCCCTGATGCACAAACTTGGCGGGTTATAGCCGCGATGCGGCGGGGCGCAAGGGGGGAAGTGCGGTGCCCCTAGGCTAATGGTGGAACTGGAGGGTTTTGCACCCTCCAGACCTCCCGCAGGATACTTTTAGAGCAAGGAAGCAGGCAGACTGGCGCGCTATGGAAAAGGGCCGCAAGTTTCCCTGCGGCCCCGTTTTTGATTTAGGTTAGGCTTACGCCTCGCCCACGGCCTTTTCAGCGGCGGCAATCGCAGCCTTGCGGGCCTTGACCGCGTCGCCAATTGGCGGGCCTTGGAAGCGGCGGTTTTCAACCGCGAACCAAACCACCAATGCCAGCACGATAAAGCCGACAACCACAGTCAACACACGCTCATTCGGCGGTGCCACAGCGATGAACAAAATCACCGCCATGCCAACAATTGCCAGCACGGTGACCAGTTTGTAGACCCCTGCCGACATTGCCCATGGGCCAGGTGTTGGCCATTTGGCGGTGCCATAGGCGAACAGGCCTGCAACCAGCGGAACGGTGAAGGACAAGAACAGGAACACCAGTGTCGAGTTCACAACGATCACGTAGATCGAGGTGCCATCCAGCTTGATCGACAGCGCCAGCAGCACATACAGAATGCACAGCACAGCCGATGTCCAAATTGCCGCAACAGGTGTGCGGTACTTGGGCGAAACTGTAGCCAATGCTTTGGACGCGCCTGGAACACCATCATCACGCGAGAATGCGAAGAGCATACGGCTGGCCGAGGTGACAGTTGCCAAACCGCACAGCAATTGTGCGATGAAAATGCCCAGATAAAGTACGGTTTTCAGGCCCGCTGGCATGATCGCATCCATCGTGCCAAAGAACATGCCCCAGCCTTGGCCAGCAGCCACGGCCATATCGGGGATGGCGAGGGTGATCGAGCAGATCATGACCCAGCCCACGATCGAAGACCAGAACACCGCCGAAACGATACCCTTGGGCACCGATGTAGCTGCGTTTTTGGTCTCTTCCGATGTATGCGCCGATGCGTCATACCCCGTAATCGTGTAAACGGGCAGAAGCAGGCACAGCAGGAACAAGTAACCCATATTGTCCGATGCGGGGAACACGCCGCCGCCCGCATCACCCGAATAGTTGGTGAATGTCCACAGGCGCGAGATGTCAATCGCAGGGGCGAAGTACAGGCAGGCCAGCACCAAAACCGCAGTGGTTGCGAAAATCAGATAGCCCGATACATCGGTCAGCATCGTGGTCACTTTGATGCCCAGATGGTTGAACAGCGCCTGAATGGCGGTAATAACCGCCACGAACACCACAACCTGCATGTCAGTGCCCGTAAAGCCAAACATGCCGCCAAAGGTGCCCGCAAAGAAATAGGCGGTGCCGATGTTAATCGCGCCCAAAACAGTGATCAGGCCCAGCAGGTTCAACCAAGCGGTCAGCCAGCCCCAGAAACGGCCACCAAGGATAGATGCCCAGTGATACAGCCCGCCCGCCGTTGGAAAGGCCGATGCGATTTGCGCCATAGCCAGCGCGAACATGCCCGACAAAAGGCAGCCCACAATCCAGCCAATCCCAGCGCCCGCGCCGCCCACCGAAGAGATGGCCTGCGCGAAGGAGTTGATCCCCCCCGACAAAATACAAATGATCGAAAACGAAATGGCAAAGTTGGAAAACTTTGACATCGAACGCGAAAGTTCTTGGGCATAGCCCATACCGTGCAGGGCTTTGATATCCTCCTGCCGGTCCTTATCTGAATAATCGTCCGCAGCCATACTTATTCCCTCCAGCCCTTTGGGCCTAAGTTTCATT
>JAIXVS010000007.1 GCA_027482795.1 Rhodobacter sp. | reverse complement strand
GTCAGGAAGGGCGGCAGATCAAACGACAGGGTCGGGTCAACCATCAGCGCGATGCGGCGCTGTGATATGGCACCAATTTCGGCGATAGCAATCGCGATTTGGTCGGCGGCAAAGGCCACGGGTTCGGCGTGGAAATTGCCGCCAGACAGAATCTCGCCCGTTTCCACGATGACCAACGGGTTATCGGTAACGGCGTTCGCCTCAATCTCCAGCGTGCGGGCGGCAAAGCGCAAAAGATCAACCGCCGCGCCAGTGACTTGGGGCTGGCAGCGGATGCAATAGGGGTCTTGCACGCGGGTATCCCCGATACGGTGGCTTTCACGAATGGCGCTGCCATCCAGCAGCACCGCCATGGCGCGGGCCACGTCGATCTGCCCCGCGTGGCCGCGCAAGGCGTGGATGGCGGGGTTTAGCGGCGCGGTTGACCCCATAATCGCATCGGTGGACATGGCCGAAGTCACAATCGCCGCGCGCGCGCAGTCCCATGCGCCAAACAGGCCTGCCAGCGCGCAGGCGGTGGAAAACTGCGTGCCGTTGATCAGCGCCAAACCTTCTTTCGGCCCCAGCACAACGGGGGTTAGGCCCGCCTCCGCCAGCGCCGCGCCGCCGCCCATGCGGACGGCGCCAAAAAGCGCCTCCCCCTCGCCAATCATCACGGCGGCCATATGGGCAAGGGGGGCCAAATCGCCCGATGCGCCGACCGATCCTTGCACGGGGATCACGGGGGTTACGCCGCGCGCAATCATGCCTTCGATCAGCGCGCATATATCCCAGCGCACGCCCGATGCGCCGCGTCCAAGGGACAGCAGTTTTAGCGCCATCATCAGGCGGGTGGTTTCGGGTTCCAACGCCTCGCCCACGCCGCAGCAATGCGATAAGATCAGGTTGCGTTGCAGGGTTTCGGTATCAACGGGCGCGATGCGCACCGAGGCGAGTTTGCCAAACCCTGTGTTTACGCCATAAACAGGCGCGTCCCCGCGCGCGGCGGCGGCAATAATGGCGGCGGATGCCTCAATTCCCGCCCGCGCGGATGGGTGCAGGGCGACAGGACCGCTGCCCTGCCAAATCTGGTGCAGTTGGGCCAAGGTAGCGGCGGCGGGTGTTAGAGTAAGGGTCACAAGACACCTCCAAAAATGCGGGCGTGAAGGGGGGTGATGGCGATGCCATAGGGCAGTTCGGCGGGCGATTGCACATCCCACACCGTCAAATCGGCGCGCAGCCCCGCGCGAATTTCGCCGCAATCGGCCAGCCCCAATGCGCGGGCGGCATTTCGGGTTGTGCCTGCCAGCGCCTCGGCAGGGGTTAAGCGGAACAGGGTGCAGGCCATGTTCATTGCCAGCAAGATTGACCCCAATGGCGATGATCCGGGGTTCCAATCGGTTGCCACGGCCATGGGAACCCCATGCGCGCGAAAGGCAGCAACGGGCGGCATTTGAGTTTCGCGAATGGCATAGAAGGCCCCTGGCAGCAGCACCGCCACTGTGCCAGATGCGGCAAGGGCGGCGGCATCTGCATCACTGGCGTATTCCAAATGGTCGGCAGACAGGGCGCTGTATTGCGCGGCAAGGGCCGTGCCGCCAAAGGGGCTCAGCTGTTCGGCGTGCAGTTTCACAGGCAAGCCCAGCGCGCGGGCCGCATCAAAAACGCGGGCAATTTGGGCGGGGGTAAAGGCGATCCCTTCGCAAAACCCATCGACGGCATCGACCAGACCTTGCGTATGGGCGGCGCGCAGAGCGGGGATGCAGATGGTGTCGATATAGCTATCTGCATCCATCCCCGCAGGCACGGCATGTGCGCCCAGAAATGTCGTGATAATCCGCACGGGCCGCACGGCCCCGAGCGAGCGAGCCACGCGCAGCATTTTTAGTTCGGTTTCCACATCCAGCCCATAGCCTGACTTCACCTCGACCACCGCCACACCTTGGGCGATCAGCGCATCAAGGCGCATCAAGGCTGCTGCAAGCAGGTCCGCCTCGCTGGCGGCGCGGGTGGCGGTGACGGTCGAGATAATCCCGCCCCCCGCGCGGGCGATATCCTGATAACTTGCGCCATTTAGGCGCATTTCAAATTCGCGCGCGCGGTTGCCGCCGTGGACTATGTGCGTGTGGCAATCGATCAGCGCGGGGGTGATCGTGCGCGCGCCATAATCGCGGCGGGGCAGGGCGGTAAAGCGCGCGGGAAGATCCGCCAAGGGCCCGACCCAAGCGATGGCACCATCGCTTACGGCAACCGCGCCGCCCAAAATCAGGCCATAGCCCTGCGGACCCGCCATTGTGGCGATGGTCTCTGCGGTGATGACATAGGCGTTCATCGGCTCTCCTAAACGCGCTTGCATTGGGCGTTGGTTTGAATGAATATGTGTGCACATAAAATGTCAATGACGAATTGAGGGGGCATGACATGGGCGCAGGTGCTACGATCATTCACGCCAAATCGGCGCTGACCCCGCAGGGCTGGCAGCGCTATGTAGAATTGGCGATTGGCGCGGATGGGGCGATTGCCAGTGTTGGGCCGCAAACGGGCCGCGCCGATCATCATGCGGCCCTGCTGCTGCCTGCGCCGCTGAACCTGCATTCCCACGCCTTTCAGCGCGCCATGGCGGGGTTGACCGAACAGCGCGGGCCAGATGCTTCGGATAGTTTTTGGACTTGGCGGCGGCTGATGTTTCGGTTTTTGCAGCAGTTATCCCCTGACGACGTGCAGGCCATCGCCGCGCAGGTCTATATGGAAATGCTAGAGGCAGGCTATGGCGCGGTGGCCGAATTTCATTACCTGCATCACGACATAGGCGGCGTTCCATATAGCGATTTGGCCCTGATGTCGCAGCGCATTATTGCAGGCGCACAGCAGGCGGGTATTGGTTTAACGCTGCTACCCGTGCTTTATCAATTTGGCGGCTGCGATGGGCGCGCGCTGCAAGGCGGGCAGGCGCGGTTTGGCAATGACCCAGACCAATTTCTGCGCCTGCACGAACAGGCCACCCGCGCGCTGGGCGCGGCCCCTGCCGATTACCGCATTGGTATGGCCCCCCATTCGCTGCGGGCGGTATCGCCCGAAGGTTTGCGCGCGGTTGTGGCTGCGGCGGGGGATGGCCCGATCCACATGCATCTTGCCGAGCAGGTGGCCGAGGTGGACGAAGTGTTGGCCCATTTGCGCGCGCGGCCAACCGAATGGCTTTTGGCAAATCATGCGGTGGACGCGCGCTGGTGCCTGATCCATTGCACACACATGACGGATTCTGAGACCCGCGCGCTGGCGGCCACGGGGGCCGTGGCAGGGCTGTGCCCGCTGACCGAAGCTAGCCTTGGGGATGGGATATTTAACGGGAAAACCTTTGTGCAGGCAGGGGGGCGATTTGGCTTTGGGTCAGACAGCAACATTCAAATCTCCTTGTTTGAAGAGGTAAAGGCGCTGGAAAACTCGCAGCGATTGGCCGCGCGGGCGCGGGCGGTTTTGGCCAGCCCCGATCGTTCAACGGGCCGCGTGTTGTTTGACGCAGCGGCGGCGGGCGGCGCGCAGGCGGGCGGGCGTCGCAGTGGCAAACTAGAAGTGGGCGCGCTGGCCGATTTGATTTTGCTGGATGATGACAACGCGCATTTGTGCAACAGGCACGGCGATATGGCGCTGGATACGCTGATTTTCGGCGGCGGCGGGCAATCTTGCATTACCGATGTGTTCAGCGCTGGGCGGCATATGGTAAAGGGCGGGCGGCATGTTCACCGCGATATGATCGAGGCGGCCTATAAGCGCGTGATGCGCGGGTTGAAGACTGATCTATGACGGCCGCCTCTCGCCTCTCATGGATCGATGTGCGCGACGTGATCCGCGCGCGGATTTTGGCGCGCGAGTATGGCCTTGGCGCAAAACTGCCACGTGATGAGGATTTGGCCGCAGAACTGGGCTGCACCCGCACTACGGTGCACCGCGCCATGCAAGACCTTGCTGCTGCTGGCCTAATTGACCGCAAGCGCAAAGGCGGCACGCATGTGCTGGCCGACCCGATCACCCGCGCGACCATCGACATTCCCGTCACCCGCAGCGAGGTTCTGGCGCTGGGCCGCGCCTATGCCCACCGCCTGATATCAGCGCAGCGCGCCCCATCCCCCGCGCCGATTACGGCACGGTTCGGCGCGGCGCAGCCCCGCGATATGCTGCACATTGGCGCGCTGCATTTGGCTGACGCGCGCCCCTATATGCTGGAGGACCGCTGGGTTGATCTGGCCACCTGCCCCGAGATTCTGGCCGTTGATTTCGCCCAAATCAGCGCGAATGAATGGCTGGTGCGCCACAAACCCTATACCCGCGTTGAAATGCGCTTTTTTGCAATAAACGCCGATGCAGAGACTGCAACGCAGCTTGGCTGCAAGGCGGGCGAGGCGCTGCTGACGGTCGAGCGGACGACGTGGCTGGGCGATGCGCCCATCACCACTGTGCAGGCCATTGCCGCGCCAGGATATGTGTTGGCCAGCAAAAGCTAGGCCATTGGCCTGTTCATTCCTAAGATTTTACCAAGGGCGTGGCCGCTTTCGGGCCATAGGCCAAATTGATCCAATTGCCCGCAAAAATCACCGCGCCGCCTGCAATGACATAGGGGTCAACCGCCTCGCCATAGGCGAGCGCGCCGACAAGCGCGATCAGGGGCAGGCGGATAAAATCTATCGGAAAGATAAAGCTGGCAGGGGCCAGCGATAGGGCTGTTGTCAGGCAAAGATGCGCCGTAACCCCCGTAATCCCAATCAGCGCCAGCCAAGGCAGGGTTTGCGCGTTGGGCAATGTCATATTACCGTCATACCCCGCGATGATCAGGCCAAAGGCCAGTTGCATGACCGTCAACCAGAATAGGATCGAGACGATGGTTTCGGCGCGGGTCAGCGATTTGGTCATCAGCGCGGTTGCGGCAAAAAACACCCCGCAGGCGATAGCGGCCAAGGTGCCTGCGTTCATAGTGCCAAAATCGGGGCGGGTGACAATCAAAATACCCACAAATCCCAGTGCTGCCGCCATTAGGCGCGGGGCTGTCAATTTCTCGCCAAAAACTAGCGGGGATAGCAGAATAATCCAAATGGGCGATGTGAATTCCAGCGCGAAAACCTGCGCCAAGGGCACGGTCATCATAGCATAAAACCACAGGTTCTGCCCCGTGAAATGCAGCACATTGCGCAAGAAATGGCGGTGGATGCGGTTTGCGCGAATATCGCCCAGCCGCCCCAGCAGCGTGGCCCCAACCACCACCAAAACCATGCTGATGGCAGAGCGGTAGGTCATCACTTCGAATGTGTCATACCTATCGCCTAATGCGCGCACGGCCACGGCCATCATGGAAAAGGATGCGATAGACCCCAGCATCCACAGCACGGCGGCCACGGGGCGAATGGGCGCGTCGGTTGGGGCGGCCAAAGTCACGGCACATCCGCCAGCGCGGCGGGTTTTGGCCCGCCATAGGCCCAATCCAAAAGTTCCACCGTATGCACCACAGGCACGCCCGCCGCCGCGCCAATTTGCATCATACAGCCGATATTGCCCGCCGCGATGAGTTGCGGCGATGTGGCCATTAGGGTTGCCACTTTGCGCGCTTGCAACTGCGCGCTGATCTCGGGTTGCAGCAGGTTATAGGTGCCAGCCGAACCGCAGCACAAATGGCTGTCTTGCGGCTCAACCACCATGAACCCTGCGCGGGCCAGCAAATCCTTTGGCGCGGATTTGATCTGCTGGCCGTGTTGCAGGCTGCACGCTGCGTGATAGGCCACGCGCAGGTTTTGCGGCGGGCAGGTGGGCAGATCAATTTGCGCCAAAAATTCGGTCACATCGCGGGCTAGGGCGGCGATGGCGGCGGCATCCTGCGCCAGATCGGTGCGCGCGAACATATGGCCGTAATCTTTCACAGTGGTGCCGCAGCCCGATGTGTTGATAATCACCGCGTCCAGCCCCGCGCCCTGCGCCTCGCGCGTCCAAGCGGTGATGTTGGCGCGGGCAAAGGTGCGGGCCATATCCTCTTTGCCCATGTGATGGGTCAGCGCGCCGCAGCACCCTGCGCCGCGCGCCACCACCACCTCGCAGCCAAGACGGCGCAGCAGGCGGATTGTGGCATCGTTGATATCTGTGTTCAAAGTCTTTTGCGCGCAGCCTGTCAGCAGCGCCACGCGAAAACGGCGCGCGCCGATGGCGGGAAAGACCTGCGGCGCATCATGGGGGCTGGGCGCGGGCAGGCGTGCAGGGGCCATGGCCAGCATCGCGCGCAGCCGTGCATCGGGCATAAGCCGCGCCAAGGGCCGCGCGAGCATAGCCGCCCGCAGCGCCAGACGAAAGCGCGCGGGATACGGGATAACTCGCGCCAGCACCCCGCGCAAGGCGCGGTCAAACCACGGGCGGCGGTAGGTTTTTTCGACATGCGCGCGGCCCATATCGATCAGGTGCATATAATCCACCCCGCTGGGGCAGGTGGTGGTGCAGGCAAGGCAAGACAGGCAGCGGTCAATATGCAGGGCGGTTTTGGCATCGGCCGCGCGGCCCGTTTCCAGCATCTCTTTGATCAGATAAATCCGCCCGCGCGGGCTGTCTAGCTCGTCGCCCAACACCTGGTAACTGGGGCAGGTGGCCGTGCACAGCCCACAATGGACGCAGGCGCGCAGGATTTTGTTCGCCTCGGCTAGGTTTGGGTCGGCCAGTTGCTCCGGCGTGAAAAAGGTTTGCATTAGATTATCCCTTGGGCAAAACGGCCAAGCGGGTCGAACTGGGCCTTTAAGGCGGAAGATAGGGCCGTAACCGCGCCCGATTGCGGGGCAAAGGGCGCGGCCCCTGTTCCGCGTAGTTTTATCGCGGCCCCGCGCCCATTTAGGGCGGTGCGCACAACATCATCCGCGCCTGCGGGCAGGGCCAGCCACACCGAAGCGCCGCCCAAGTCATAGACAGCATCGCGTAGCATATCGCCGCCATGTGCGGCTAGGATTGCCTCCACAATCCCCGCCGCATCGGTTGGCAAAACAGACAGCCGCCAGATATCGCCCGCGCGCCCGTGCAGCGGGGCCACATCGCGAATGCCGTCCCAAATGGCGGAACTTTGCGCGCCTTCCACCAAAGTGGCATCGCACTGCGCGCGCAGGCGTTCGGCGCGGTAGGCCACCGACCCCTCCATGCCTTCTATCCTGATATAACTGCGACCGCCCGCCCGCGCCGCCCCCGAAACATCATAGGGCGATCCAAGCGCGCGGCGCAGTGCTGCAAGCCCTGCATCAACATCATGGCCGTCCAGCACCAGCGTAACCTCGGCCTCTGGTATGGATTGCACCTTAAGCGAGACTTCGGTCAAAACGCCAAGGCTGCCATAACTGCCCGCCATCAGCTTGACCAAATCATAGCCTGTGACGTTTTTCATCACCCGCCCGCCGCTGGAAATGGCCGCGCCGCGCCCATCGACAAAGCGCACGCCCAGCATGGCATCGCGCGCGGCCCCGCCCTGAACGCCGCGCGGGCCGCTGGCATTGGCTGCCGCAACCCCGCCAATGGTCGAAACCCCGTCCCGCCCCAAAAGCGCGCGCAAATCGGGCGGCTCAAACCCAAGGCGCTGCCGTTCGCCCGCCAGTAGGGTGTTTATGTCAGACACAGGCGTGCCTGCCTGCACCACCAGCGTCAGCGCGGCAGGTTCATACAGGGTGACACCCGACAGGCCAGATACATCCAGCACTTCGCCCTGCGCATCACCAATCATCCGCGTGCCGCCACCCTTTGGCCGCAGCGGCGTTTTGGCAGATGCCACCGCTTCGGCCAAATCCCCTTCGCTGCGCGGCGAAATCATGCGGCCTCTCCCCGCCGCGCGGCGCTGGCGGCTAGGGGGAACACTTTGGCAGGGTTCAACAGCCAGCTTGGATCGAACACATCCTTGACGCGCATCTGCGCCTCTAGGTCAGCGGGGGTGAACTGCACGGGCATCAGATCGCGCTTCTCCAGCCCAATGCCATGTTCGCCCGACAGGCAACCACCCACCTGCACGCATAGCTTTAGTATCTCGGCCCCCAGCGCCTCGCACTTTGCCAGATCACCGTCTTTGTTCGCGTTATACAAGATCAGCGGGTGCATATTGCCATCGCCTGCATGAAACACATTGCCCACGTCCAGCCCATAGTCTGCCGATAACTCGCCAATGCGGCGCAGGACAAAGGGAAGTTGCGAGACGGGGATCGTACCATCAAGGCACATATAATCGCCCATCTGCCCCATCGCACCAAATGCGCTTTTGCGGCCCAGCCAAATGCGTTTGGCCTGCGCCTCATCCGCCGCTTCGGTGAATTCTATGGGATCGTGACGCGCGGCAATGGCGCGGATGCGGGAAAGCTGTTCGTCAATTTCCGCCGCGCTGCCTTCAACCTCGATAATCAGCAGCGCCTCGCAATCGGGGTAGCCTGCATGGGCAAAAGCCTCGGTTGCGCGGATGCAGGGGCGATCCATAAATTCAATGGCCACGGGCAAGATACCCGCGCGGATGATATCGGCCACGCAGGCCCCTGCCACCTCGGATGAGTTAAAGGCAACCAGCACAGGCCGCGCCCCTTCGGGTTTGGGCAAAATGCGCAGCCATGCCTCGGTGACAACGCCAAGCTGACCTTCTGATCCGCAAACAACGCCCAAAAGATCAAGTCCGAACCCGTTCCCCCATGGCCCGCCAAGGGTGATGACAGTGCCGTCCATTTTCACCATGGTCACGCCCAAAAGGTTGTTCGTGGTCACCCCATATTTCAGGCAATGCGCCCCGCCGCTGTTCATGGCGATATTGCCCGCAATGGCGCAGGCCAATTGGCTGGACGGATCGGGCGCATAGAAAAACCCTTGCGCCTCGACAGCGCCGCTGACCGAAAGGTTGGTGCGCCCCGATTGCACGTGAATAAAGCGGTTGTCATAATCGGTATCCAGCACTGCGTTCATCCGTGCCACGCCCAGCACCACGCAATCGGCCGATGGCATCGCCCCCCCCGCCAGCGACGTGCCTGACCCGCGCGGAACCACGGGAACGCCCAGCGCGTGACAGATGCGCAAGGCGGCGGCCACTTCGGCAGTGCTGCGCGGCAAAACCACCGCCAAAGGCGCGCAGCGATAGGCCGACAGCGCATCGCATTCATAAGCGCGGGTTTCCATGGGGTCATCAATCACGCAACCCTTGGGCAAGGCCGCGCGCAACTGCGCCACGATCTGCGCGCGGCGCGACAAAATCATGCTGTTTGGGCGCGGCATTTCCATGGTTTTTCTCCCTATCACTGGCGCAAACTGTGGCGCAGAACTTGTGGCAGCGCAACGGGTTATGCGGATAACCCACGCCCGCTTTGCCAGTGGTCAACACTGGGTTAAAGCCAGTGGTTGAAATTGGTTTGGCGCGGGACAGGCAGGCGCAAAGAACCCTGTCTTGCGGGCAAGATTGGAAGGCCAAGCGCAGCATCGCGCCGCGTGCGGCTAGGGTGCCTTTTTGCCCAGCTTGCCCGAACCAAGTGCAACTTGTGCATCTAGCTTTGGATGCTGGGCCAGAAACATCGGCCGCCACTGCGCATCCAAAACCAATATATCGCCCAAATCGCGCTCAGCGGGGCTGGCCAAAGCTGGCTGCCCAATCACCCGCGCAGGGGCGGAAATGGCCATGTCCAGGGCCGTGGCAGGCGGTACGCCAACATGGGTAATCAGCCGCGCCAGCCCTTCGGCCATAGTCACATGCGCGCCTGCAAGCGATCCTTCGGCATTGATCAGGCGGCCGCCTTCTAAATGCAACTGCTGCCCATACAGGGTAAAGCGATCAGACCCGCCCACGGTGGGCATCGCGTCCGACACCAAAAACATCCGCCCCGCCACGGGCCGCGCGCGGATGGCCAACGCGATCATTTCATCGGCCACATGGTGCCCGTCGCAGATAATGCCCGCATAGGCGCGCGAATTGATGCAGGCCCCTGTGACGCCTTCGGCACGGCTCAGCATGGGGGACATGGCATTAAACAGGTGGGTAAAGCAGCTGGCCCCCGCATCCAGCAGCGCCCGCACATCTTCGGCGCGGGCATCGGAATGGCCGATGGACACCACCGCCCCCGTGGCCACAATTTGCGCCACTTGGGCAGGGGTAACAGCCTCGGGGGCTACGGTGATTTTCACAAAAATCCCCGCCGCGCGCAGGCGCTGAATATGGGTCATGGTGCGCGCTTCGAACGGGCGGATATGCTGGGCGCGGTGCGTGCCGCGCCGCGCAATCGATAAATGCGGCCCTTCGATATGCAGGCCCAAAACCCCCTGCATCCCCTGCGCTGCCAGCGCGGCATCTACCGCGCGATCCAGCACTTCGGGCGCATCGGTGATGACGGTTGGCAAAATACCCACAGTGCCAAAACGGCGGTGCGCTGCGGCCATACGCGCGATAGCCCCCGCGCTTTGATCATTGTTCATTAGCGCATCCCCGCCGCCATTAACCTGCAAATCCAAAAACCCCGCGCAAATCGTGCCTGTAATGTCGATCACCGTTGCCTCGGGCGGCAAATCGGCGCGTGTGGCAATTTTTCCTGTACGCGCGCCTGTCACCGCCAGCGCCATGCCTGCCGCCATGTCTTTGCCATCAAACAGCGCGTCGGGGGCAATCCAGATGGGGGCGGCTGGGCTGGCGCACATGGCGGTGTCCTACATCGGTTGCGCATTTGGCGCGGGCGAAAAGAAATCGGGGCGAGCGGCAGGTTGCGCGCGGGCAAAGGCCTGCGCTGAAGCACAAGCTGTGCGATGATTGGCGCGCAGATGCAAGTTCGCTTTGGGTGAAAACCTGCAAACAGGCTATCTTTAGTAGCGGGCAACGCGCCCCGCGTTAAGCCTGTAACGGGGCTGCCGTCGGCGCGGACATGCCCCCGCCCTAATGCCATGCAGGATGTGGGTCATACCAACCCATCGCGCCACGCCGCATAGGCCGCCCCACGCGCGCCCGATGCATCGCCGCCTTGGGCCAAGCGTATGGGGGGAACGGCGAAATCCTTCAGCGTTGCGGCGTGCAGCGCGCGGGTTAGATCATCGCCCAAGTTCGGGGCATTGGACAAGCCGCCGCCGATGACGATCACCGCAGGATCGATTGTAAAGCATAGGGTAATCAGAAAATCGCAGGCAAGGTCCAGCCAAATCGCCCAAGCTTTTTGCAGGCCTGCATCGGTGTTGCGCCCCGCGATCACATCTTCGGGTGCGTATGTCTGCCCTGTGACATGCTGTGCAATGCGGGCAAGTCCGGGCGCGGACAACAGGGTTTCGGTGCAGCCTGCCCGCCCGCACCCACAGGGCAAAACGGGCAGCGCGTGCGCGATCATCGGGCCAGCAGGCAGCGGGAAATGGCCAACTTCGCCCCCCAGCCCTGCAAATATCGGCTCACGTGCCCGCCCGTGACAACGCCGCCCGAAAGGCCAGTCCCAAAGATCAGCGTCAGCGCAGGGTCCAACCCCTGCGCCGCGCCAAACCGCGCCTCGGACAGGGCCAGCGCGCGGCAATCGTTGATCCATGAAATGGGCCGTCCAGCCGCAAGTTCAATATCGGCGGGAAAGGGCCGCCCCGATGCTGCCAGATTGGCCGTCAGTGCAAGGCCTGTGGCTGGGTTAATTCGGCCCGCGGCAGACACCCCTATGGGCAGGCCCGCGCGCGATTGCCCTTCGCACCATGCCACTGCCCCCGCCATGGCCTGCACCAATTCGGGGTAGGATTTTGGCGTGGGCCAACGCTGGCGCGCGGCCATTCGCCATGCGTCATCAAAGACTTGCGCCTCGATCTTTGTGCCGCCCAGATCGATGCCTGCGGCAATCATCGCAGCACCGCAGGGTGCAAGGTTAGGTGAAAGATAATGGGGGTCAAAATACCTTTGCCCGCAAATGGATCGCCTTCGCGTACCCCCAAACCACCTGACCAAACCGCCGCCAAAACGGGCGCTAGCGCCGCATGTATCGGTGCAGCCCGCCCGCCCAAAGCATCAGACTGGGCCTGTGTTTTACGCCATATCGCGGTTTGGGTCAGGGATGTCATTGAATTTCCGTCACTTTGATAGGGGGCTGGCAGGCCGATTTGGGTTATGCCCTAGGGCAGGGGGGCAGCGCGGGACAAGGGAAAAATTTTGCAAAACACCATGCCGCCTGCCGCGAATTGTAGGGCAAACACCGCAGGGCTTTGGGATGTACTTGCGCCCAAAACCTGACTTTGGGCGCGGCTCATTTGCGCAGACCATAAGCGTCAAGTTGCGCCCAAGTTTGGCCTAGGTCAACCACTTGCCCCATCGCGCGCGCTTGGTCTAGGGCCAGCGCAGCAATGCCTGCCTCCATCGCATCCAAAATCGATACGGGCAGGCCCGCCGATTGGCCGCGCATATAGGCCGCAATATCGCGGCACATCATCGCATCTGCGCCATAATGCGTGCCCTTGGTCGCTGCGCCTTTGGTGTAATCATAATCTGCCAGCCTGCGCCCATCGCGCGCGGTGACCCGCAAAAACCCGCGCACAAAATCCCCCTCGGCCATGCCGCGCGCGCCCATCACGCAAAATCGGCGATGCTCGTCTGGGGCGTTCAGGTTGGTATGAAAGGCCAGACTGCTGCCCGTTTCATACTGCAAAATCGCAGTCTGAAAATCGATGATATCGCCGTCCGAACGAAAGGGATCATCGGTGCTTTCCCAAACTGATTTCTTGGCATGGAATATCTCTGCCTCGGCGTTTGAGGCAGGGGCATGGGCGGGCACAAAGCTTTTGCGCCCCCCGAATGAGGCCACGCGCACAGGGCGCGATGCGGTGATCATGTTGTAAATGTCCAAATCATGGCAGCATTTTTCCAACATAAACCCGCCCGTCAGGTTCGTTTTTCGCCGCCAGTCGCGCATAAAGAACGCGCCGTGATAGGGGGCGATATGTTCGTTAGCCTCTAGGCTAACAATCTCGCCAAGCTGCCCATTGGCCATAGCGCGGCGTAGATCAAGCATATGCTGCGAATAGCGCAGCACCAGCCCCACCATCGCCCGCGCCGCCCCGCCATGGATCGACAACAGGCGGGCAAGTTCCAGCGTTTCCGCAATCGAAATCACCACAGGCTTTTCGGTAAAAATCTGCACGCCTGCCTGAAGCCCAAGGCGGATTTGGTCTAGGTGAAAGACGTTTGGGGAGAAGACGCAATACAGGTCAGGCTTGGCATCAGATAGCATCGTCTCGATACTGTCATAGCGTGGAATACCCCCGCCCAGCATGTCTAAATGCGTGGGGAACGGGTCGTAAAACCCTACCACCTTAGCCTCGGGCATAGCGGCCAAAAGGGATCGAAGCACATGGCCTGCACGCAGACCCATTCCCGCTGTGACAATTCGCAATGCGTCGCTCCTTAGGGTTGCGCCCTGTGGGCAGGGGCCACAAGGCGGCGCATCGTGCGGCCTGAATGGCAAGATACTTGGGTTCCGATTGGCGCTAAGGTCAGGCCGACAGAAATGCCGCAAAAGCGGGTGGCAGGCGGGCAATTCTGCCCCATCGGCGGCAAGGTTTGCTCGATACGGCCCTTGCTGAAGGCAACGATGCGGTGCGCCATAGGTATCGCTTTGATCTGAAGATGCGTTGCGCAAATCATCACGGCATAAGGGCGGTGTTGCAAGGCATAAACTGCGGCTCGCATCGTATCGCGCAGGGCTGGGTTAGGGGCTGGGCGGGGTGAGGATAGGCCAATAACCCGCCTGCCGCTAAACTAGCGCAACACTTAAGAAATCCGCCGCGCGTTTGGGACTTGGATGACCTTTGCAGACGCCAGCGCCTCTGCCCCTGCTATTGGTGCTTCTCATTTAGCCAAGGACAGGGATTTGACAATGGCAAAGCAGGTTTGGCCCATCTCCAGCCCCATCGACGCGTATGACCGCTGGGTGATGCGGGCGCGGACCGTGGCATTGCCTGCGCGCAAGCTGACCATTACCGCGCCGCCACTTTGCGGCTCGACCGCGCAAATCTTGCCGCGCAGAATGTTCAGGGCCGACAGGCCGCTGGGCTGGCTGCGCGCCAGCATCACATCGCCCGAATTGATGCGCAGCATCTGGGATGTACCGATGGCCGCGTTCATTTGCGGCACAAACACATGCCCCGCCTCGGTAGCAAGTTCGGTTAGCCCGTCTGGATGATGGCCGATAATGCGCGCGGGCAGCATGGTGCTGGCATTCGCGCCCATAATGTCGCTGCGGCCAAAGATGTCATCGACGCTGCCCACGCCAACAACGCGCCCGCCGCCCATGGCCACAACCGTGGTGGCAAGTCCCGCCACCTCGGGCACCGAATGGCTGACATAAATCATCGGGACAAGCGCCGCATCGCGCAGGGCGGCGAAATAGGGCAATATCTCGGCGCGGCGGGCTTCGTCCAGCGCGGCGAGTGGCTCGTCTGCAAGGATCATATCGGGGTCAGATAGCAGCGCACGGCCAATGGCCACGCGCGCCGCCTCGCCCCCTGACAGGGCAGCAGGGCGGCGGCGCAGCAAATGGCCGATGCCTAGTAAATCGCAGACATCTGGCAGGCTTGGGCCATGCCTGTGCCTGCCTGCAAACCAGCGCCCATAGGTCAGGTTTTGCTGCACGCTTAGGTGCGGAAACAGCCGCGCGTCTTGAAATATCACGCCCATGCGGCGGCGGTGGGGGGGCAGGTTTACCCGCGCCACGCTGTCAAACAGCGGGCGGTCGGCGCAGATGATCTGGCCCTGATCGGGGCGGATCAGCCCCGCTATGGCATTGATAACCGATGATTTCCCGCAGCCCGACGGGCCGAACAAAACGGTCACGCCCATGGGCGCAGTAAACTGCACATCCAGCGCAAACGCGCCCAGCTGCGCCTTGATGTCCAAGTGCAGGCTCATGCCCCGCGCGCCCATACAGCCGCGCGCCGCGCCACCCATTCCGATGCAATCAGCGCCGTCATCGCAATGACAACGGACAAAATCACCAGCCGCAGCGCGCCTTGCCCGCCATCTGGCGATTGCAAAAAGACATAGATCGCCGAAGGTATGGTTTGCGTCTGCCCAGGAATTGCGCCAACAAAGGTGATGGTTGCGCCAAATTCGCCCAAGGCTTTGGCAAAGCCAAGGATCGCGCCTGCGATGATCCCTGGAAGGGCCAGCGGCAAGGTGATGGTGGCAAACACCCAAACGGGCGCTGCGCCCAATGTGGCCGCGCTGTTTTCAATCCGCGCGTCAATCGCCTCGATCGACAGGCGGATCGCGCGCACGATCAGCGGAAAGGCCATGACGGCGGCGGCTAGGGCCGCGCCCGTCCAATGAAAAGACAGCACAATACCAAAGGTCTGCTCCAGCCAAGCGCCAAAAACCCCGCGCCGACCAAAGACGCGCAGCAGGATATAGCCCGTCACCACGGGCGGCAGGATCAGCGGTAAATGCACAATCCCGTTCAGCAGGGATTTGCCCCAGAAAGACCACCGCGCCAGCGCATAGGCCGCCAGCAGCGCCAAAGGCAGGCTGGCAAAGGTCGCCCATGCAGCCACTTGCAACGACAGGCGCACCGCCTGCCATTCTTCGTGGCCAAGCCAGCTTTCCGTGCCTGTCATTTCAAAACCACAAACCCAGCGTCTTGCCAGATTTCGCCCGCCTGATCTGATGATAAAAAGGCCAAGAAATCTGCCGCTGCCGCGCTGATGCTGGCCGAGGTGACGGCCGCAGGGTAGGTGATGGGCCGATGGCTGCTTGCGGGAAATATGCCGATGACGGAAACATCGGCCGCGCCTTTGGCATCGGTGGCATAGACTATGCCCAAAGGGGCCTCGCCCATGCTGACAAAATTCAGCGCGCCTGCGACGTTTTCGGCCTGCGCCACTTGGGCGGAAATATCGTCCCACAGTCCCAGCGATGTCAGCGCGTCTTTGCCATATTGGCCCGCGGGCACGCTATCGACCAGTGCCATTGCCAATTTGCCGCCCCCAAGCAGCGCCGCCAAGTCTAGGTTTTCGTCCAGCGTCACAGGGGCCGCGCCCGCGCCGTCGGCGATCAGCACCAAGCTATTGCCCAAAACATCGCGGCGGGTGCCCGCGCGAATGTCGCCGCTTTCGGCCAGACTATCCATCCAATCGACAGAGGCCGCGACAAAGACATCCGCAGGCGCGCCTTGGGCAATTTGGTTGGCCAGCGCCGAGGTGCCCGCGAACGAATAAGTGACCGAGTTGCCCGTCTGCGCAGCCCAAACATCGCCCACGGCGGTCAATGCAGACTTTAGACTGGCGGCGGCGAAAACAGTGACGGTTTCGGCGATGGCCTGCATCGGGGCAAGGGAAAGGGCGGCGGCAAAGATCCAGCGGGCAAGGGGCATGAATTGGGCTTTCGTTCTGGGCAGCGCATACGGATATATTTCTTGAAACATATCGCTCAACACCCAAAACCCTGCAAGCGATATTTTCGGCGCTATATATCGGATAGCTTCGCCGCCAGTTCCCGAAGGGCGGCATCGCCCGCGTCCAAGGCCGCGTCCTGCACAAGGTGATACAGCGCCAATACCCGCTCCCCCTCATCCGTCAGGGCCGCGCCGCCCCCCATGGCCCCGCCCCGCGCCATGGCCACCAAGGGGGATGAAAACATCGCGTTCATCGCCTGCACCAAATCCCAAGCGCGCTTGTAACTCATCCCCATGTCGCGGCCAGCAGCAGCGATAGAGCCTGTGCGCGCAATACCTGCCAGCAAATCCGCCTTGCCTGGCCCAAAAAACCGCGCTTCGTCAAAGACGATGCGGATGCGCAGGCGGGGGTTTGCGGCGGGGGGCATTGCGGGGGTTTAGCGGCGCTTAGGCGTTTACATCGACAACAACGCGCCCCTTCACCTCGCCCTTCAAAATGGCCGCGCCAAGGGCGGGCACATCGGCAAGGGTTGCGGGTAGGATCATCGCGTCTAATTTATCCATCGGCAGGCTGGCTGCAATACGCGCCCAAGCCTTTTGCCGCGCGGCAAAGGGCTGCATCACGCTGTCAATGCCAAGTAGATTGATGCCGCGCAGCAAAAACGGAATGACCGATGCAGGCAGACCCGCCCCGCCTGCAAGGCCAACTGCGGCAACCGATGCGCCGTATTTCATTTGCCCCAGCACCCGTGCCAGCATGGCCCCGCCCACAGCATCGATGCAGCCTGCCCAAGCTTCGGCTTCAAGGGGGCGCTTTACGGTTTCGGCCAAATCGGCGCGCGCAATGATCCGCCCCGCGCCAAGGTTGCGCAGATAGTCTTCCGTTTCTGGCCGCCCCGTAACAGCGGCCACTTGGTACCCCAGTGCCGCCAGCAGCGCGACCGCGACGGATCCAACACCGCCTGCGGCACCAGTCACCAAAACTTCGCCCTGATCGGGGGTTAGCCCGTGATCTTCTAGCGCCTGAATGGCCAGCATCGCGGTTAGGCCAGCGGTTCCCACCGCCATTGCGCGGCGCGGCGTTAGCCCCGCAGGCAGGGGTACCAGCCAATCGGCACGGGCGCGGGCGCGGGCGGCGTAACCGCCCCAATGCACCTCGCCCACGCGCCAGCCTGTCAGCACCACCGCATCGCCCGCCCTATACCGCGCATCATCGCTGCTGCGCACCGTGCCAGCGTAATCAATTCCCGCCACATGGGGATAGGCGCGCACCAGACCGCCACCATTGGGCGACATGCATAGCCCATCTTTGTAATTCAGCGTCGAGTAGGCGACATCGATGGTCACCTCCCCCGCTGGAAGGGCGGCATCGTCCACCTCGCGGATATGGGCTGTGGCCGTGACATCGGATTTGTCCAAGATAAGGGCGCGGAACATGGGGACTCCTGTGATATTTGCGTCAGGCTATCGCAGGCGTTTTGCTGATGCCATAGCAAAGGGGGCGTTGCGGGTTTTGAAGCTGCAATGTCCGCGCGCCAATGGGCGGCGCGCGCGCAAACTAGCTTTAGCCAAGACCTGCTGGCGGCCCAGCTTCCCGCCGTAAGGTTCGCCCAAGCCCAAGAAACGAGGGTCGTATCGCGCGCGTCGCGTAAGGCACCTGTTTGATTCGCAATCAGGGCGCATCAGCGCAGCCACCGCGCCTTTTGATGCATTTTTCTACAACTTTTGTATATTAGACTCCCTTTTGGCACCAAAATTCTGGGGAAAAAAGAAACAATCCGCGCCAGATCGTTAACTAAGGGTTGATTTTTCAAGGCGAATCTGTGGCACATGATTTTCTGAATGATGCGACTTAAGCTATTGAATTAAATCGTTTTTAATAAATCAGGCAAGGATCAACAGAGCTTACATTTTGCTCTCTTGCACCGTGTGGTTGCGTTTCGCCACAAAAGCGCCGAAATTCGTATCTCGCTGAGCGAAATATTAAGAAAGACGGCATTCGAACTATTCGGCATAGCCAAGGCATATGCGTTTTTGCCATCAGCGCCCCGGACGTTGTTGGCACCGCAAACTTTGGAACTGTGCACGAGTGATGGATTTGATCAAAAATCAGCATTCTAACGCCACCAAACAGGCTGCGATATCTCGCGGCCCGTTTTGGTTTTGGGCAACCTGCGCAGTCCAAACATTGCGCGACGCAGCGCTTAAGAAAATAGAAGCTTCACGCGTGTATGCTTGTCGCACCTTTAAGACCACAGGAATGCCCCAATGCCAAAGATAACCAATATCAATGCGTTATGCAGATGTTTTGAACAGCATTTGGGGCGGGAACCAGGGGTCTTTAAGGCAACTGACAAGGCCGCTGGCGCGCGTTCAACCGCGCAGAAAATCGCCAATCACTCTGTAACGCCAACCGCGCGTCAGTATTTTTTTGTAGGGAACTAAGTCATGACCACCATCAACGGCACCTCGGGAAATGATTTTCTGGTTGGCACGAACGTCTCTGAATCCATCTTTGGCGGCGATGGAAATGACGATATCCGTGCGCGCGAAGGCAACGATGTCGTCGCGGGCGGCAATGGTGATGATTTTGTCGAAGGCGGGTTTGGCAACGATTCGATTTTTGGCGAAAATGGCACGGACAACCTGCGCGGCAACGCAGGCGATGATGCCATCTTCACAGGTGGGGGCGATGACTTTGCCGCTGGCGACGACGGCAATGATAACCTGAACGGCGAAGACGGGAACGATTTTCTGCAAGGCGGATCGGGCCGCGATTCCGTTTACGGCGGCGCGCATAATGACATCCTAGACGGTGGTTCGGGCAACGACATTATCGACGGTGGCACTGGCAACGACTCTATTTTCGGGGGGGGCAGCTCTTCCCAAACCCTGACCACGCAAACCTTCCGTTGGAGCGAAATTCCAGACCCGAATGATGGCGGGCAAATTGACAATGGCGACCATCTTGCAAACCGAACCATCACGCAGAACGTGGCTGGAACAACGGTTTCGGTAACAACGCCTTCGTCCATTGGTTCGGATTATTCGTCCAATGACATTGTCACAGCGGGATTGCCCGCTGGCACCAACGACTTTTCCAGCTTGCGCTCGGTTGCTGACAGCAACAGCGCTGGCGCATATAACGTTCAATTCTCGCAGCCCGTCACCAATGTGTCCTTTTCGATCAGCGATCTGGGTTCGGGCTTGGATTACGTCGATATCGTTGCATATGATGCCAACAATGTGCGCATCCCGCTCGACATTATCCAAGGTTCGGACCTGATCGTCGACCAAACCAGCGGGATCGATCAGCGCATTCGCGAAGGCGTTCAGCAAACCGATGGCACCAACGATCCAAGTGCTGCTGCCATTATTAACATTCCTGGCCCAGTTGCGCGTATTTCTATTGCGCATGTGGGCACCTCGGGCCAGCTTTCGTGGATTTACTTCTCGGACATCACCTTTACCACTCTGACGGGTGTCAATGAGGCGGGCGGTGATGACAGCATCGCTGGGGGCGCGGGAAGTGATGTGATCGATGCTGGCTCAGGCAATGACACGGTCTGGAATGGCGAAGGCGATGACACCGTTTATGGCGGCGACGGGAATGATTTCCTGGATGATGCGGCTGCGACACCAAGCAATACCGGCCGTGATCTTATCTATGGCGGCGCGGGCAACGACGTGGTTTTCGACAGCGCTGGCAACGATTCGATCTTTGGCGGCGCGGGCAATGACAGCATCACCGGGGACAATACGGGCGATGATCTGATCGATGGTGGTGAAGGGAACGATTCGCTTGCAGGTGGCGCGGGCAATGACACGGTCATCAATGGCGCAGGCGATGACACGGTTTACGGCGGCGACGGCGATGATTTTCTAGATGATGCTGGCGCTACACCGAACAATACTGGCCGTGATCTGATCTATGGCGGCGCGGGCAATGACTCGGTTTTCGACAGCGCAGGCAACGATTCGATCTTTGGCGGCGCGGGCAATGACAGCCTGATCGGGGACAATACGGGCGATGATGTGATCGACGGCGGCGACGGCGACGATTTGCTTTCGGGCGGCGTGGGCAATGACGGGCTGTTCAGCGGCGCAGGCCGCGATACGGTTTATGGCGGCACGGGCGATGATTACGTTGCCGATGCGGGCGGCGGCAATGCCACCTCGGGGCCAGATCTGGTCTATGGCGGCGATGGCAACGACAACATGCGCGGCAGCCAAAGCGCGGATACAATCTATGGCGATTCGGGTGATGACTATCTGAACGGCGGCGATAGCGGCGACCAATTGTTCGGCGGCGATGGACGTGAATTGATCGAAGCTGGCCTCGGCAATGACTTGGCCTATGGCGGCGCGGGCAATGATTACATCATCGACGCGGCCTTTGGTCAAGTCGATGGTGGCGGCGGCAGCGACAGCTTCTTCGGCGGCGCGGGCGACGACACGCTGGTCGGCGGCGTTGGCGATGATCTTTTGGAATCGGGCACTGGCAATGACAGCCTTTTGGGCGAGTCTGGCAATGACCGTATGGGCGGCGAGGCTGGCAACGATACGCTTGAGGGCGGTTCGGGCAACGATTTGGTGTTCGGTGACGAGGGCGATGACCGCCTTGGCGGCGGCGCGGGCACAGACACGATCTATGCTGGCGCGGGCAACGACACAATCGTTATGGGCAACGGCAATGATGCCTTTGGCGACCAAGTCTTTGGCGGCGCAGAAGGCGGCACTGACACCGACGTTCTAGACCTGCGCGGCGCAGGTTCTGTCATCATCAACCAATCGGCAGACCCAAATGATGCAGGTGCAACCCGTGGCACGGTGACTTTTGCCAATGGCGCGGTTTTGAACTTTGAAGGCATTGAGTCGATCCTGCGCGATCCAAACGGCCCAGTTGATGGCGCCAATACTGGCGAATTCATGCCAGTTGGCTATGTTGATGCTCAAGGTGATGCGGTCACCGATGATGCCGACACCATCTATGGTAACGGCGGCGACGATAACATCCGCGCAGGCGGCGGCGGCGACCTTGTTTACGCGGGCGCGGATAATGACTTTGTCGCGGGCGATGCGGGCAACGATACCGTCTTTGGCGATGGCGGCAATGATCTTGTGCAAGGCGGCGACGGAAACGACTTGGTCGACGCAGGCGCAGGCGCGGACGTCGTTTCGGGCGGCTCGGGCGATGACACGATTGATGGCGGCACCTTTGATGCCTCTGCCGACACGCTGTATGGCGATGCTGGCAATGACGTTTTGTTCGGCGGCACGGGCGGGGCAGATACGCTGTATGGCGGCGATAACAACGACACCTTGGGCGGCGGCACTGACGTTGACGTTCTTTACGGCGACACGGGCAACGATGTTTTGTATGGCGATGTCCCAACGGGCGGCACCTCGCTGGAGGGGGCCGATACACTGTTCGGCGGCGATGGCAATGACCAGATTTTCCTGAACCCCAACGCCAATGCGCGCGGGGGCCAAGCCTTTGGCGGCGCGGGCGATGACGCAATCGGGGGTACCAATTTTGGTGACTTGATCGACGGCGGTGCGGGCAATGACGGGCTGTTCAACGGCGGCGGCAGCGATACGGTTTATGGCGGCGCGGGCGATGATTATGTCGCCGATGCGGGCGCGGGCAATGCCACTTCGGGTGCCGATCTTGTCTATGGCGGTGACGGCAACGATAACATGCGCGGCAGCCAAAGCGCGGATACCATTTACGGCGATCTGGGCGAAGATTATCTGAACGGTGGCGATAGCGCGGACAATCTGTTCGGCGGCGATGGCAACGATTTGATCGAAGCTGGCCTTGGCAATGACTTGGCTTATGGCGGCGCTGGCAATGATTATCTGATCGACGCAGCCTTTGGCCAAGTGAACGGCGGCGGCGGCAACGACAGCTTCTTTGGCGGCGACGGGGCTGACACGCTGGTCGGCGGTGTCGGCGACGATCTGCTGGAATCTGGCACTGGCAATGACAGCCTTTTGGGCGAGTCGGGCAATGACCGTATGGGCGGCGAGGCTGGCAACGATACGCTTGAGGGCGGTTCGGGCAACGATCTGGTGTTCGGTGACGCAGGCGATGACCGCCTTGGCGGCGGTGCGGACACAGACACGATTTATGGTGGTATCGGCAACGATACAATCGTTATGGGCAACGGCAACGATGCCTTTGGCGACCAAGTCTTTGGTGGGGCCGAGGGCGGAACCGACACCGACGTTCTAGACCTGCGCGGTGCGGGCCAAGTTCTTATTTCTCAATCGGCAGACCCGAACGACGCGGGCGCGACCCGTGGCACGGTGACCTTCGCCAACGGGGCCGTTCTGAACTTCGAAGGGATCGAATCGATCCTGCGCGACCCAAGTGGCCCCGTTGATGGTGCCAATACGGGCGAATTCATGCCTGTTGGCTATCGTGATGCTCAAAATGACCTGATCACCGAAGATGCCGACATTATCTATGGCAATGGTGGCAACGACGATATCCGCGCAGGCGGCGGCGCTGACCTTGTATATGGCGGCAGCGAAATCGACTTTATCGAAGGTAATGCTGGCAACGACACCGTTTACGGTGACGCTGGCGACGACAATCTGCGCGGCAACGAAGGCGTCGACACTGTTTATGGCGGCGCGGGCAATGACTTTTTGTCGGGCGGTGAGGAAGGCGATCTTCTGTATGGCGGTGACGGCAATGAGCTGATCGAGGCCAATACGGGCAATGACCTTGCCTATGGCGGCGCGGGCAATGACGTGATCAGCGATGATCCGCTGGGCCCATTCCCTGCGGGTTCGGGCAACGACAGCTTCTTTGGCGGCGACGGCAACGACACGCTGTATGGCAACGCAGGCAATGACAGCCTTGATGGCGGAAATTCCGATGACGTGATCTATGGCGGTGCCAATGATGATACGGTGTCGGGCGGCCAAATCGATGATGGCGGTTCTGACACCGTCTATGGCGACGCGGGCAACGACCTTGTCTTGGGCGGCACGGGCGGCATGGATATGCTGTTTGGTGGCGATAACAACGACACGCTGGGCGGCGGTCTGGACAATGACGTTCTGTATGGCGACGCTGGCGATGATGTGCTGTATGGCGATCTGCCTACGGGTGGCCTCTCGCTGGAGGGGGCCGATACCCTGTATGGCGGCGATGGCAATGACCTGATCTTCCTGAACCCCAACGCCAACGTGCGTGGCGGCCAAGCCTTTGGCGGCGCGGGCGATGATGCGGTTCAGGGCACCAACCTTGGTGATTTTGTCGAGGCAGGCGCGGGCAACGACTTTGTCTTTGCCAATGCTGGCAACGACACCGTGCGTGGGCGCGAGGGTAATGATTTTGTCGATTCGGGCGCAGGCGACGACAATGTTCTGGGCGAAGACGGCGATGACACGCTGCGCGGGCGCGAAGGGAACGACTTCCTGACAGGCGGCGCTGGCAACGACGACATCCTCGGCGAGGATGGCGATGATACCATCTATGGTGACATCGGCAACGATTTCATCGGCGGCGGCGCGGGCAATGACATCATAGGCGATGCATTGGGCGGCTTCCCCGAAGGCGGCGATGACCATTACTATGGCGACACAGGCAACGATACGATGCACGGCGGCCTTGGCAACGACACTGTTGTCGGCGGCGCGGGCGCTGACCTGATCTATGGCGGCGATGGCAACGATGTCATCACCTTCGACAACCCCTTTGTCACCAACGAGGCCCCTGCCACCGACGGCGCGGGTGACACGGTGTATGGCGGCGCTGGCGCGACCGACCTTGATGTTCTGGACTTGCGCGGCGCAGGCCCTGTCACAATCGTGCAATCGGCTGATCCGAACGACGCAGGTGCTGTGCGCGGCACGGTGACCTTTGCCAACGGGACGACTCTGTCTTTCGAAGGCATCGAATCGATCCTGCGCGACAACAACAACGTTGTTGATGGCGCAAACACGGGCGAAAACATGCCTGTTGGCTATGTCGACACGCAAGGCGACGCGATCACCAACGGCAACGATACCATCTATGGCAATGGCGGCAACGACACCATCGATGCTGGTAACGGCGGCGATCTGGTTTATGGCGGTGCCAATGACGATATCGTTTCGGGCGGCGAGACGGGCGATGGCGGCGCGGACACGCTGTTTGGCGGCGACGGCAATGACAGCCTACGCGGCGGCACTGGCGGGGCTGACCTGCTGTATGGTGATGCGGGCAGCGATACGCTGATCGGCGGGCTTGACCGTGACACGCTCTATGGCGGCACGGGCAATGACACCATCTTTGGTGACGGTCTTAACCTGTCTGGCTCGGGCGATAGCCTGTTTGGCGGCGACGGCGATGACAACATTGTCGCCACCGAACTGCCTGGTGCCTCTTCTGGCACTTTGGTCGAGGCAGGCGCGGGCAACGATTCGGTCTTTGCGGGCAGCAACAACGACACGTTGTTCGGCGGCGATGGCAATGACTATATCCAAGGCACCGACGGCAATGACAGCGTCTTTGGCGATGCGGGCGATGACAACCTGC
>JAIXVS010000307.1 GCA_027482795.1 Rhodobacter sp. | reverse complement strand
GGCCAGCGGATCGAAGGCTTGGATCGTGCGGCCATGAAACCGTTCCGCCAGCGGATGCAGATTGTGTTTCAAGACCCGTTTTCATCGCTGAACCCGCGCATGTCGGTGCGCCAGATCATCGAAGAGGGTCTGACCGTCAACAACATCGGCACGGCGGGGGCAGACCGGCTTGACCGCGTTAAACGCGCGCTGCGCGATGCGGGGATGCCCTACAGCATCCTATCGCGCTTTCCGCATGAATTTTCGGGCGGCCAGCGCCAGCGCCTTGCCATTGCGCGCGCCATTGCACTGGAGCCTGAATTTATTCTGCTGGACGAGCCAACAAGCGCGCTGGATCTATCCGTTCAGGCGCAAATCATTGATTTGCTGCGCAAATTGCAGGCCGAAAAGGGCCTGTCCTATTTGTTCATCAGCCACGATCTAAAGGTCGTGCGCGCGCTGTGTCACCGCGTGATCGTGATGCAGAACGGCAAAATTGTCGAACAAGGCCCCGTGGCCGATGTTCTGGAAAACCCTTCAACCGAATACACGCGCCGCCTTGTCCGCGCCGCGTTTGACATTGCAACCTAAGGATACGTATATGGCCTTCCCTATCATCACATTCATCGGCGCAGGTTCCGCTGTTTTCACCAAAAACATCGCGGGTGATATCCTGTCGCGTCCTGCGCTGGCGGGGGCGGAAATTCGGCTGATGGATATCAACCCAGAACGCCTGTCCGAATCTGAAATTATCGTCGGCAAGCTGGCGCAATCCCTGGGCGGTAAGGCCACGATCAAGACCTATTCCAACCAACGCCGCGCGCTGGAAGGGGCCAATTTTGTGGTCTGCTGCTTTCAGGTGGGCGGGTATGAGCCCTGCACTGTGACCGATTTTGAGGTGCCAAAGGGCTATGGTCTGCGCCAAACCATTGCCGATACTTTGGGCGTGGGCGGTATCATGCGCGGCCTGCGCACTGTGCCCGTTTTGTGGGGCATTTGCGAAGATATGCTGGCAGTTTGCCCGAACGCGCTGATGATGCAATATGTCAACCCAATGGCGATTAACACTTGGGCGATTGCCGCGAAATATCCCACCATCAAACAGGTGGGCCTGTGCCATTCGGTGCAAGGCACGGCGTGGGAATTGGCACGCGATTTGGACATTCCTGTCGAGCAAATTCGCTACCGCGCGGGCGGCATTAACCACATGTCGTTCTATTTGAACTTTGAACACCGCCAGCCAGATGGGTCTTACGTTGACCTTTACCCTGCCCTGCTCAAGGGCTACCGCGAGGGGCGTTTTCCAAAACCATCGCATTGGAACCCGCGCTGCCCCAACAAAGTGCGCTATGAAATGCTGACCCGCGTCGGCCATTTCGTCACCGAAAGCTCCGAGCATTTTGCCGAATACACCCCATGGTTCATCAAACGCGACCGCCCCGATTTGATTGAAAAATTCGGCATCCCGCTGGACGAATACCCAAAGCGCTGTGTCGAGCAAATCGCCCGCTGGAAAAAAGAGGCCGAGGCGTTGAAAACCGCCAACACCATCGAAGTGTCTGAAAGCCACGAATACGCCAGCCAGATTGTAAACTCGGTTGTCACAGGCGAGCCTTCGGTGATTTACGGCAATATCGCAAACCACGGCTTTATCCCGCAACTGCCCGCAGGCTGCGCTGTGGAAGTGCCAACGTTGGTGGACAGCAGCGGTTTGCAGCCCACTGTGGTGCGGGACATTCCGCCGCAATTGATCGCCATGATGCGCACCAATATCAATGTGCAGGAACTGACCGTGGCCGCGCTGCTGACGGAAGATCCCCAGCATATCTACCACGCGGCGATGATGGATCCGCATACGGCGGCAGAGCTGGACTTGGATCAAATCTGGAACCTGACCCATGATTTGCTGGCCGCCCATGGCGACTGGCTGCCGAACTGGGCGCGCCCAGATCAGCGGAAAGCAGGCTAAATGAACCCGCGACGTTTTGTCATTGTGGGCGGGGGAACAGCGGGCTGGCTGGCCGCGCTGATGATCAGCCACGAGGCAAAGCGCGGCAATCTGAACTGGGACGTGACCGTTATCGAAAGCTCGCGCTTGGGCACCATTGGCGTTGGCGAGGGCACCACAGCGGTGTTTCGCCAAATGCTCCAGCGCCTTGGGCTGGACGAGATGGAATTTCTGCGCGAAACGGGGGCCACCATCAAATACGGCATCCGCCACCGCGATTGGCGCGCGCTGGGTCACCATTATGATGGGCCAATTGACGACCCGCATCAGGGCGTGGGCCTTGGGCAGAAGGACAATATCCTTGACGATTACGCAGTTGCCCACGGCCAACCCGTGGGCAAACTGCATCTGTTTCAGCACCTGATCGACGGGGGCCGCGCGCCCTTTGCCCTTGGGCCAAAGGGCTATGTCCCCGCAGGGCCGTTTCATCACGCCTTTCATTTCGATCAGGCGCTTGCGGGGCAGTTTCTGCGCAAAAATGCAAAAAATATCAAACTGATAGACGATGAAGTTCAGAATGTACTTCAAGATGCAGATGGCAATATCACCAGCCTATCCTTGGCCTCTGGGCAGAACGTTTCAAGCGATTTCTTTATCGATTGCACAGGCTTTCGCCGCCGCCTGATTGGGCAAATGGGCAGCAAATGGGTATCATATGGAAATGTCCTGCCCCTAAACCGCGCTATGCCGTTTTGGCTGGATATTCCCGAAGGGAAAGAAATAACCCCCGTCACCACCGCATGGGCGCAAAAGAACGGCTGGATGTGGATGATCCCCACCCAAGGCCGCATGGGCTGCGGCTATGTCTATTCCGATGCGCACACCAGCGTTGATGAAGCCAAAGCGGAAATCGAGCGTGTTCTGGGCCATGAAATCCACCCCCGCAACGATATCAAAATCGACGCGGGACGGCTGGATGCCAGCTGGCGCGGCAATTGCGTGGCGCTGGGGCTGGCGTCGAGTTTTCTAGAACCGCTGGAAGCCACATCCATTCACGGAACAATTGTACAATTGACGCTGCTTCTGTCGGTTTTGGCGCAGCCTACCCCGCGCACACGTGATGCTTTCAACGCCGCGGCCGCCCGCCAAGTCGATGATTTTAGGGATTTTATCCGCCTGCACTACGTCTCGCAGCGCCGCGATAGCGCCTTTTGGCGTGATGTTGCGGCAAGTCATCCCACTGCGGTCACGGATAAACTCGCCGCTTGGGCAGG
>JAIXVS010000037.1 GCA_027482795.1 Rhodobacter sp. | reverse complement strand
GATGCCGAACCTGCAACGCCGCTGTTTCCTGCCACTTTAAGCGGCCAGTTGGGCCTTTCCCCCGCCGATATGCCCGCATTGCAAAATGTTCTGGTCGCAGATTTGCGTGATCTGACCTTTCCAGCACTGGGCGATGCCAATGACGTGCTGACGCTGACCACGCAGGCGGGGGCGGGCTATGTCGACCAAGGCACGGGGCAAATGCTGGCTTGGGCGGATGCGGGTGTTTTGGCGCAGGCCGAGGAATGGGTTTACCTGTTGCACACGGGCCAAGGCGCGGCGATTTGGGGCCTGATTATGGGTCTGATGGTGCTGGCTGTGCCAGCGCTTGCGGTCACTGGTGTGATGATCTGGGCCAAAGGGCGTGCCAGCCGCAAGCTGGGGCAGCTTACAGGCGCGGTGGGTGCGGCGCAGGCAGATTGCGTTATTTTGGTGGGCAGCGAAGGTGGGGCGACATGGGGCTTTGCCGCCACCTTGGCGCGCGCATTGCAAGGCGCAAACCTGCGGGTGCACTTGGCCCCGCTGTCCAGCCTTTCGCCCCTGCGGTATGCATCGGCGAGACAACTGATCATCATGACGTCCACTTGGGGCGATGGAACTGCCCCTGCCTCGGCCAAGGGTGCAATCGAGCGGCTTACTGGCGCAGCCCCCAAGGCGGCGCTGGCGGTGCTGGGGTTTGGCGATGCCAGCTTTGCCAATTTCTGCGGCTATGCCGCCGAATTTACCGCCAAAGCCCAAGCTGCTGGCTGGAAAAGCCTGCTGCCCATGGCCACGGTCAACCGCCAGTCGCCGCAGGAATTTGCCCGTTGGGGCCGTGATTTGGGGGCCGCGATGGGCGTTGATTTGGTGCTGGATCATCAGCCTGCCATATTGCCCACCACGGCGCTGACACTGGTATCGCGCCGCGAATATGGGCAGGCGGCGCAGGCCCCCGCTGCGATTTTGCGCTTTGCTTTGCCCAAAAACACCTTGTGGCAGCGTTTGACGGGTACAGGCTTTGCAGGCTTTCAGGCGGGCGATTTGCTGGCCATTGTACCGCAAGGCGAAAGCCTGCCGCGCTATTACTCCCTTGCCTGTGGCAATGGCGATGGTTTTGTCGAAATCGCCGTGCGTAAGGTGCAGGGCGGGGTATGCTCGACACTGCTTATGAACCTTGCGGTGGGGCAGACGATTAATGCTGCCGTGCATGAAAACCCCTCCTTCAGGCTGGATCGCGGCAAAACCCCGCTGATTGTGATTGGCGCGGGTACGGGCATTGCCCCCTTGGTTGGATTTGCGCGCGCGCAAGGGCTGCGGCGGCCCATTCACATGTGGTTTGGCGCGCGCGCCCCCGAGACGGATTTCCTTTATGGCGAGGAATTGGAAGACTGGTATCATTCGGGGCAATTGGCGGGGTTGACCTGCGCCTTTTCCCGATCTGGCCCCAAAACCTATGTGCAGGATGCGCTGCGCCAAGACGGCGCTGATCTGCGCGATTTGGTTCGGCGCGGGGCAAAGGTGATGGTCTGCGGTGGGCGCGATATGGCCCAAGGGGTGCAAGCCGCGCTGGCCGAGGCGCTGGCCCCTATGGGCCTAACACCCGCGCAGTTAAAGGTGCAGGGACGCTATGCCGAAGATGTCTATTGATCTGCCGCGCCACGTTTTGGGTGGGCGCACGATGGGCACCGAATGGTCGGTGACGCTGGACGCGGGCCTAAGCGGGCGCGATCTTGTATCCTTGGAAAACGATCTGCAAAGCGCCGTTGACGCGGTGGATAGACAAATGTCGACGTGGAACGCTGCCAGCGATCTAATGCGCCTAAACGCCGCGCCCTGCCATGAATGGCTGCCACAGCCGCCCGAATTGATACAGGTTTTGGCCGATGGATTGGCCATCAGCGCGGCGACAGGCGGCGCGTTCGAGATGAACTTGGGCGACGCCGTGCGTGCTTGGGGGTTTGTATCAGATGCGATCAGCGTGGACGCTATCCGCGCGGCAACGCGCGCGCCGCGCTTGCCTGCAAATGCCTTGCTGGACTTGGATATTGCGGGCGGTTTGGTGCGCAAACGCGGGCCAATCACGCTGGATTTATCTGGTATTGCAAAGGGTTACGGCGTTGATCGCCTGATCCGCGTGTTGCACCTGCATGGCATAGCGCATGGTCTTTGCGCCATAGATGGCGAGCTGCGCGCCCTTGGCCCGCAGGCCAGTGGTGCGGCTTGGCGCGTCAGCGTGGATACCCCCGATGATGCGGCCCGCGCCACACATTCACTGCTGAACCTTACCGATGGTGCGTTGGCCACATCTGGCGATTATCGCCATTTTGTCACCGTTAAGGGCAAACGCCTATCGCATACGATCGATCCAAAACGCGGCGCGCCTTGCATTGATGCGCCTGCCTCGGTCACGGTTCTGGCGGCGCGCTGTGTGCAGGCCGATGCGCTGGCGACCGCGCTTATGGTTATGGGCGCGCAAGAGGGCCTTAAATTTGCCCGCGCCCATAGCCTAAACGCGCTGTTCCTGCTGCGAGATGCAGGCGAATTGGTTAGCCTGTGTTCGGGCAGCTTTGCAGCCCCATAAGCGGTGCCTTGCGCGCTGCATCGGGTAGGCGGCGTTCGATCCAAGCAATTATGAACGGCCCATCCCTGCAAAGCTGATGTGTGATGGTACGGGCTGAATTGACCGCGCCTATGCTTGGCCTACCGCAAGGAACAACGTGACCTATGACCCCACTTTTGGTTGGCAGGTTCTTTGCCAGTGTCACCCCAACAAGAGGCAACTGCCATGCATCTTCGCACGATCATCATTCCAGCCGCTGGGCAGGGTACGCGGCTTTTGCCCGCCACAAAGGCGGTGCCAAAAGAGCTTTTGAACGTTTATGACCGCCCCGTGCTGCAATTCGCAATTGACGAGGCGATGGATGCAGGGGCCGAGCGGATTATCGTGGTGATCCACCCCGACAAACTGGCCATCCGCGATTACTTGACGCCCGACCAAGATTATATCGGGCGGCTGGGCGCAAGCGGCAAGGGGATGCTCAGCGCCGCATTGGCCGCCGTGCAGGTGCCAGACGAAGTTGATCTGGTATTTGCGTTTCAGAACAAACCACTGGGGCTGGGCCATGCCATTTCCTGCTGCAGCGCGATGGTTTTGCCAGGGCCAATCGGGGTGATCTTGCCCGACGACGTTATCATGGGGGATGCCTGCCTAACCCAGATGGGACAGGCTTACACGGGGGGTCACATGGTCGCTGCAATGCCCGTGCTCGCCCAAGATGCCCCGCGTTACGGCATTTTTCGGTTGCTGGGCTCGCCGACAGGGCGGTCAATTGCGGTGTCTAGCATGGTGGAAAAGCCAAAAGCAGGAACCGAGCCTTCGCTTTTGGCGGCGGTGGGGCGGTATATTCTTGACCCGATTATCTTTTCCACACTTTTGGACACCCCGCGCGGGGCGGGCGGCGAGTTTCAGTTGACCGACGCAATCGCGATAGATGCCGATCACATTGCGCTGACCGCGTATCGCTTTTCTGGCCAAAGGTTTGACTGCGGCAGTCATGATGGGCTGCTTGACGCAGGTATGGCCCGCCAGCGCGCGGTAAAGGGCAGGCGCAATGGCACGCCTTTGGTGAACGGTTCTGCCAAACTGCAAGACTGGTTAAACCATGCCCCGCCGCCTGCCCAGCGTTTTGATGGGCGGGCGGCTCCCCTAGAAGGTAGCGCGTCATGAATTGGACCGAGATCGAGGCTAAATGGGCAGCCATGACGCGCCGTGTGCAGTCAGATCAGACATTTGGGGATGATAACAAGGCGGCCCCATCAGAGCCAGAGCAAGCGCCCGCGATACAGGGCGAGGCATCGGATCTGCCAGCGCCCGCGCCGCTTGATCGTCCATTGTTGTGAGGCGCGGCGGGATTTTGCGCGGCCTTGGTCTGGCCGCGCGAGCCGTTGATTTTTGGCAAGACCCCCATGCGATTCGCGCCGATCTTTTTGGCACCGAACGGATGGAGCATCACGCCATTTCGCTGGCCACAGAACATCGCGTCGCGCTGGTGCGCGGTTCGGGGCGCGCGCTATCGCGGCGGCTAAAGGACAATGCGGCGGCCTTGCTGGCCGCCTATTTGGCCAGTGCGGCATCGTTGCACGCGGGCCATGCCATTACCCCTGCTGCGGAATGGCTGCTGGACAATTTCCACACGCTTGACGCGCAGTTGCGGCAGATTAAGGCTGATTTGCCGCCGAACTACTATCACCAATTGCCAAAATTGCGCGATGGCCCCTTTGCTGGCTATCCGCGCGTATTGGAATTGGCATGGGCCTATGTGGCCCATACCGACAGTTTGTTTTCTGCACCCGTTTTGACGCGGTTTGTGCAGGCGTATCAAACGGTTCAACCGCTGACGATTGGCGAGTTGTGGGCAATTGCGATTACCTTACGCATTGTGATGATTGAAAACATGCGCCGCCTTTCGACACAGATTGTGGCGGCGCAGCGGGTTCGTTTGCAGGCCGATCAGGTGGTG
>JAIXVS010000367.1 GCA_027482795.1 Rhodobacter sp. | reverse complement strand
TCGACAGGGGTCGTGAAATCCACCGAATTGGGCGAGGTTGGGGAAAGATCAAGATATTTCGCATTGGGCAAATCGGCCACAAATGGGCCGTGCAGCAGGCCCTGATCCTTCATCGCCAGAAAATTCGGCCCGTTGATCCAAATCATGTCCACGCTGCCGCCCGTATCCTGCCCTGCCGCCTTTTCCGACACAACGCGGCTGACAGCCTCGGCGGTATCGGTCAGTTTGACCTGCTCGATCTTAACGCCATAAGCCGCCTCTAGCTGCGCGCTGGCCCAAGCGATAAAATCATTAGTGCGCGCATCGCCGCCCCATGCGTTCCAATACACGGTTTGGCCGCGCGCAGCGTCAAGCGTGGCCTGCCAGTCGGCAAGGGCGGGGCTGGCAAGGCTGGCAGCAAAGGCTGCGGCGGTGACTAGGCGTTTCATCTGTCTTTCCTTTATAATCAATCGTCTATCCGCGCCGCCAAGTGTGGAAACGTTCCACAATGGCCAGCAGACGCGGGTTTACATGCGCGCGCCGCCAGTTTCCTGCGGCGAATTTATTGGCCTCGGCCAAGGTAGGGTAAATGTGGATCGTGCCCAGAATTTTGTTCAGGCCAAGACCGTGCTTCATGGCCAAAACGAATTCAGCCATCAGATCGCCCGCATGGGGGCCAACGATTGTAGCGCCCAAAATCTTATCGCTTTTGGGCGGGGTCAACACTTTGACAAAGCCTTTTGCAGACCCATCGGCAATGGCGCGGTCAAGATGGCCGATGTCATAGCTGGTAACTTCCACCGCGATGCCCTGCGCCTGCGCGTCCGCTTCAGACAGGCCAACGCGGGCAACTTCGGGGTCGGTAAAGGTGGCCCAAGGGATCACGCGGTAATCTGCCTTAAACCGCTTGAACGTGCCAAACAGGGCATTCACAGCGGCAAACCATGCCTGATGGCTGGCCGTATGGGTAAACTGATAGGGGCCAGCCACATCGCCCGCGGCCAGAATATGCGGAAACAGTGTTTCCAAATATTCGTTGGTTTCCACCACGCGGCCCGTTTTGATGCCCATCTCTTCCAGCCCAAAACCGCTTAGGCGCGGGGCGCGGCCCACGGCTGCGATAATTTCATCAAAGGCAATGCGGCGCGTCTTGCCGCCCGCCTCAACCTCGATCCACTTCTGGCCATCGCTTACGCCGCAGGCCAGCGCCTTATGGTTTGTGAGAACCTGCACCCCATCTGCGGTGAGTGACGCCTGCACCAGCGCAGATACATCGGCATCTTCGCGCCCCATCAATCGCGGCGCCATTTCGATTTGCGTCACGTCAGACCCCAGCCGCGCAAAGCTTTGTGCCAGCTCGCAGCCAATCGGCCCGCCGCCCAAAACCACCAACCGTTTGGGCGCAGCAGTATGAGTTTTCAGCGCATCCCACAGGGTATCGGATGTCAGATAGCCCACGTCATCAATCCCGGGCAAAGGCGGCACAAAGGGGCGCGCGCCTGTGGCGATGATAATCGCGCGGGCGGTCAGGCGCTGAACGCCGCCGTCCTTCAAGGCAATTTCCACCGTCCAAGGGTCGATGAATTTGGCATAACCCTGCAACACCTCTACCCCCAGCCCAGTATAGCGTTCGACGCTATCGGCGGGGGCAATGGTTTCAATCACGCCATGCACCCGCGCCATAACCTTGGCAAAATCAATCACAGGCGGGGTACCCGTTAGGCCATACGCCCCTGCATGGCGCATTTGATGGGCCAGCTTGGCCGATGCAATCAGCGCTTTGGACGGGATACAGCCGTAATTCAAACAATCCCCGCCCATTTTATGCGCCTCAACCAGCGTCACCTTGGCGCGGGTCGCCGCCGCGATATAGGCCGACACCAACCCCGCCGCACCTGCGCCAATTACAATCAAATTGCGGTCAAAACGGGCGGGGCGCGTCCAGCCTTTGTAAACCTTGCGGCGGTTTAGGTATGACATAAACATGCGCGCGATCCATGGAAACAGGCCCAGCAGGGCGAATGAGATGAGTATGGGCGGCGAGACAATACCCGAAACCGACGTCAGCTTGCCCAGTTGCGTGCCCGCGTTCACATATACCGCCGTGCCCGCCAGCATACCCAATTGGCTGGCGAAAAAATAGGCGCGCGTGGAAATACCCGTCAGCCCCATCGCCAGATTGACGATAAAGAACGGCACAACTGGGATCATCCGTAATGAGAACAAATAGAATGCCCCATCGCGGGCGATGCCTGCGTCAATGCTGGCCAGCCGCGCGCCAAACCGCGCCCGAACCATATCCCGCAGCAAATAGCGCGCCGCCAAGAATGCCAGCGTGGCCCCAATGCTGGCCGCAAAAGAGACTATGACAAACCCCTGCCAAAAGCCAAACAGCGCCCCTGCGGCAAGGGTCATCCAAACCGCAACAGGCAACGATAGGGCCGTGACCGCAATATAGATGGCAAAGAATATGGAAGCTAAAGCCACCGGGTGATCTTGCTGCCAGACCCGTATCTGCGCCAGACCCGCGCGCAACCCGTCTAAATCTAAAGATTGCCCATGTAGCAGCGCGTATAGGGCCGCAATCAGCGCAAGGGCGGCAATCAAAAGGGCGGGCTTTTTCAAGATGTTTTCCAATGCGCTGCGATGTCACTTGCTTATGTCGCAAGGCATCCTCTTTGGGCAACGCATTTGCGCAGATGTTTCGCCCAGTGCAAGCGAACGTGATACCCGCGTGATGGCCGCTTTAGCGCGTCTTTGGGCGGCGGCCATACAGTTCCAGCCGATGCCATTCGATATCATAACCCAATTCGGCCGCAATTTCTGCCTGCAAACGTTCGATCTTT
>JAIXVS010000294.1 GCA_027482795.1 Rhodobacter sp. | reverse complement strand
TGATCCCGCGCTTGCCGCGATTGGTGGCAAAGAAATAGGCGGCAGTTTTCTCGCCATCATGGTCGATAAAGGGCGGGCCCCAGCGGCGGGTGTCATCGCCTTCGGGGCTTTCCACCTTGATCACATCTGCGCCCAAATCGGCCAAAGTCTGGCCAGCCCAAGGGCCAGCCAGAATGCGCGCCAATTCAATCACCTTTACGCCAGACAGCGGGTGCATTTACTTGGCCAATTCGGCATCAAGAATGGCCTTCATATCCTCGTAGGACATGTTGGAATGTTTGGTGCCGTTGATCATAAAGGTCGGTGTGCCTTCGATTCCATCGGCGGCAAAGTTTTTCTCGTAATGGGCGATCATCGCCTCGGCCTTGGCCTTATCTTGCATACAGGCGTCCATCGCCGCATCTTCCAGACCTGCTGCGCGGCCGATTTTCTTTAGGCTTTCCACAACGGCGGTTGGGTCTTCGCTGGCAGCCCATTCTTTTTGCTGATCAAACACCATGTCGGCAATACCGAAATAGCGCATCTCGCCGCCGCAGCGGGCAATCATCGCGGCCCACAACCCATAACGGTCAAAATACACCTCGCGGTATTCAAAGCGAATTTTGCCCGTGTCGATATATTCGGCCTTCAGTTGCGGATAGGTTGTGGCATGGAAATTGGCGCAATGCGGGCAGGTAAAGCTGGCGTATTCAATGACCTTGACCTTGGCATCCACGGGGCCAATGCCGAAATCGACAATTTCAATCGGCTGGGCAGGGGCCGCTTCGGGCGTGGTTTGCGCCATGGCGGCGCTGGCCATCATCGAAAAGGCCACGGCAGCCACGGCGATCAGGTTCTTGGAAAACAACATCAGATTACCCTTTTTTGGTTTGGTTTTTAAGGTGAACGTTTTGCGCCAAAGTTGCAAGCGCGCGGCGCAGGTCTTGGTCTTTAATCGGGGCCGCCTCGGCGCTGGCCCTCGCGATAATCTCGGGCGGGGGGGCGGGGGGTTTGGCCGCCACGGGCGCGGGCGCAAATTCGGCCTGCCCTTCGGCAAAGCCCGTGCTGGCGGTTTGCGTCAGGATAATGCGCGCAATCGCTGAATATCCGTAAACGGCATTCACCGCCGCGCGCAACTTTTCTTTTTGCATCTCTACCAGCGGGGCGGCGGCCCCCATCACCAGCAGCGTCAGCGTGCCGCCCATGCCTTCGCGCCCATAGCCCACCTTTACAGGGCGGGTTTGCGCGGCCATGTCGCTCCCCACAATTTCCGCCCAATGGGTCAGCAATTTGGCAATGGCAAAGCCCCGAGATTCCCCCACATGGCGAATTTGGCCTGCCAGCAAACCAGAGGCAGGTTTAAACCCGCGCGTGGCGCGTTCGCTGCTGGGCATTGGGGCTGGGGTAGGCTTGCGGGTCATATGGCACTTTGCGTAATTTCCCCTATTGTAGGGGCATGGGGCCGCGCTTGCCAGTGCTGCGGCGCGTGGGCGGCGCAAAAGGGGATAAAACTTGCGTGATACGATCAGCGGCGATCTGTTGGCGTGGTATGATGGCGCGGCGCGCAAAATGCCGTGGCGCACCAGCCCAGCCGACCGCGCAGGCGGTGTGCGGCCCGATCCGTATCGCGTTTGGCTGTCCGAGGTGATGCTGCAACAAACCACCGTCGCCGCCGTGACCGATTATTTCACCCGTTTCACCGCGCGCTGGCCCGATGTGGGCGCGCTGGCCGCCGCCGATGATGGCGATGTCATGGCCCAGTGGGCGGGGCTGGGATACTATGCCCGCGCAAGAAACCTTTTGGCCTGCGCGCGGCAGGTGGCACAGATGGGCGGCTTTCCAACCGACGAGGCGGGCCTGCGCGCCCTGCGCGGCATTGGCCCCTATACCGCCGCCGCCATTGCTGCCATTGCCTATGACCAGCCCGCCGTGGTGATGGACGGCAATGTCGAACGGGTGATGGCGCGCGTTTTTGCCGTGCAAACCCCGCTGCCCACCGCAAAGGCGCAGCTTTACGATTTGGCCGCCAGCCAAACACCCCAAACCCGCGCGGGCGATTATGCCCAAGCGGTGATGGATTTGGGCGCAACCATTTGCACGCCCCGCAGCCCCGCCTGCGGCATTTGCCCGATATTGCACCACTGCGCCGCCCGCGCGGCTGGCATTGCCGCCGATCTGCCCCGCAAACTGCCCAAACCCGAAAAGCCCACCCGCACAGGGCAGGTCTGGATCATCCGCCGCCCCACGGATGGCGCGTTTTTACTGGAACGGCGGGCGGAAAAGGGGCTGCTGGGCGGGATGCTGTCCTTCCCCTCATCAGGCTGGGATGGCAGCGATGCGCCCCCGCCCGCGCCGCTGGAGTATCAAACGCTGGGCACCGCGCGCCACACCTTTACCCATTTTCATCTGAACTTGCAGGTGCTGGCATCAGACGCGCCCTGCAACCCCGCGCGCGGGGCATTCATGCCGCTAAACCCCAAAGACCTGCCCACCCTGATGCGCAAAGTCTTTACCATTTGGAGCGATGTTGTGACGCGTTGAGGTGGAGCGTAAACCTGCTAGACTGCACCTGTAGGAGAATTGCGCCATGCCCACGCTGACCAACGCCCAAGTCAAAAGCATCACCCGCGCGCTGCCATTTTGGCTGTCACTGTGCGGGCCGGTCGTTGTGATTGCAGCAACGCTTACGGGTGGCGCAGCGTTGATCCTGCCGCCCCTGCTGGCATGGTGGATGTTCAGCGCATTGGATGCGCTGATCGGCGAAGACCCGCACAACGCCGACCCGAACACGCCGGATGCAGATTTGTTCTGGTACCGCGCCATCACCATCGCGTGGTTTCCCATTCAGCTGGTGCTGCTGATCTGGATGCTGGCCTATGTGCCGCAAGCGGCGCAATTGGATGTGGGCGAAAAATTCGCCGCCTTTTTCGGGTTTGGCGTGTTTTCAGGCACCATCGGCATCACCTATGCCCATGAATTGATGCACCAGAAAAACCGCCTAGAGCGGACTTTAGGCGATTTGCTGATGGCATCGGTTCTGTACAGCCATTTTCGATCTGAACATTTGCGCGTGCATCACAGCCATGTTGCCACCCCGCGCGATGCTGTCACCGCCCGCTATAATGAGGGGTTTCATCGCTTTTTCCCGCGCGTTTTGCGGCAATCTTTGGTGTCGGCTTGGCGCAGCGAAGCGGCCATGCTGGCGCGGCGGGGCCTGCCGTTTTGGCATTCGGCCAACCCGTTTTGGACATATGGCGCGCTGCAACTCGGCTTTGTGGCGCTGGCCTTTGGCATTGGCGGCACGCTGGGGCTGGGGCTGTTTGCCTTGCAGGCCTTTGTGGCGATTTTGCAGTTAGAGCTGATTAATTATATCGAACATTACGGCCTAACCCGCCGCCATTTGGGGGGCGGAAAATACGAACATGTCATGCCGCATCATTCGTGGAATTCGGCGCATCAGGCATCAAACTGGCTGCTGATCAACCTGCAACGCCATTCCGATCACCATTACAAACCCGACCGCCGCTTTCCCTTGCTGCAAACCTATGGGCCAGACCGCGCCCCATGCTTGCCTTATGGCTATCCCGTTATGGGGATTGCCGCACTGATCCCGCCCCTGTGGCGGCGCGTGATGAACCCGCGCGTGCGGGCATGGCGCGCGCAGTTCTACCCCGACATCACCGATTGGCACCCCTATAACAAGGCTCTGAACCCCGTATCTAAATAAACGGTCAGAAACATGTGTTCAGAAATGAAAAAACCGCCATGCTTGGGTAGGCCCAAAGCATGGCGGATAGGTGGCCGCACCATAGTGCGGCTTAGGCATCTGGGTATGCTTTGGGTTTGCTAGTGCTTGCGCCCGTCGCTGGATTCAAGTTCGGCGCGGATTTGTTGGCGCAGAATATCGATGGGAATCATCTTTCCATCACGCTTAAAATGCCAATATGTCCACCCGTTGCACGATGGTGCACCTTCCAAATGCGCGCCCACTTGGTGGATGGAACCCTTCACATCCGCCCCAATCAACGTGCCATCGGCGCGTACTTTGGCGCTGTAACGGTTGCCCAGCGAAAACAATTCCTCGCCAGGGCGCAGCATACCGCGTTCCACCACTTGGCCAAAGGGCACGCGCGGCTCTGCCCGTTTGCTACCCGTCACCTCTAGGGCCGAGGCGTCAAAGCGCCGCACCCTTGCAATACGCTCGGCGGCGACCTTGCGATACGCCTCTTCGCGTTCAATCCCAATAAAGTCGCGGCCCAGCATTTTGGCAACCGCCCCCGTGGTGCCCGTGCCAAAGAACGGGTCCAGCACCACATCGCCTGCATTGGTGGTGGCAATCAAAATGCGGTGCAGCAGGCTTTCGGGTTTTTGCGTGGGGTGGGCCTTGTCGCCATGCTCGTCTTTCAGGCGCTCATGCCCCGTGCAAATGGGCAGCACCCAGTCAGACCGCATCTGCACCCCGTCATTGAGTTCCTTCAGCGCTTCGTAATTGAAGGTATATTTGGAATGCTCATCGCGCGACGCCCAGATCAGCGTTTCATGCGCATTGGTCAGGCGTTTGCCGCGAAAGTTTGGCATCGGGTTAGATTTGCGCCAAACAACATCGTTCAGCACCCAAAACTCGTTATCTTGCAGGGCGGCCCCCACGCGGAAAATATTGTGATAGCTGCCAATCACCCAAATCGCCCCGTTTGGTTTCAGCATGCGCTTGGCGGCGGCCAGCCAATCGCGGGTAAACCTGTCATAGGCGGCAAAGCTGGCAAATTGATCCCAGTGGTCATCCACCGCATCAACAAGGCTGTTGTCGGGGCGGTGCAAATCGCCCTTAAGCTGCAAGTTATAGGGGGGGTCGGCAAAGATCAAATCGACGCTGCCCGCAGGCAAGGCGTTCATCCGTTCGATACAGTCACCATCAAGAATTTCATTCAGCGGCAGGGTTTGCCCCTGCTCTGTCACCAGTTTACGCGCCATTGTCTGCCTCTGCTCCGCCGCTTTGCGCGGCTTGTTAAGGGCAGAATGGGCGGAAAAACGCCATTCGTCAAATTCTTTATTGAATCAACGGGTTATAAAATGTTCTTGATACAAGATATTGTGGACAGGTTTAAACGAACGCCTATGCCAAGGGGTCACCCCATGGGTTTGCAGCGCCGATAGATGCGCGGGCGTGGGGTAGCCTGCGTTTTGATCCCAGCCGTATTGGGGAAACTGTTGCGCCAAATCCACCATCAGCGCGTCGCGCGTGACTTTGGCGATGATGGAAGCCGCAGCGATAGACAGCGATTTGGCATCGCCCTTCACAATCGCCGTGGCGGGAATGCTCAGCCCCTTGGGAATAAGATTGCCGTCAATCAGCGCATGATCTGGCGCGCGCGGCAGGCCAGCCAGTGCCCGCACCATCGCCAGATGACTCGCGCGTAGGATGTTCATCTCGTCAATCTCTTGCGCCGATGCATGGGCGATGGACACTTCGGCGCTGGCCATAATGGCCCCAAACAGCGCCTGCCGCCGCGCGGCAGTCAGCGTTTTGCTATCGGCCAAACCATGGGGAATGTTTGCAGGGTTCAGAATAACCGCAGCCGCCGTAACAGGGCCAGCCAGCGGGCCGCGCCCCACCTCATCCACCCCCGCAACGATGCCGCCTAAGGCCGCCTCAAACCCGTAATCGGCCACCACGCCCGCCACATCACGCCCCAATCAACTGGTTGCGCGATTTTAGCGCCGCCAGCCAGCCCAGACCATGCACCGTGGCGCGCGCGGGGCGGTATTCGGCGGCAATCCAGCCGCCAGCGGCCCCACCGCCATCTACTGCATCGCACAGCGCGGTCATATCAAACCCGCCGCCACCCGGCTCGGCCCGCGCGGGAAAGCCTGCAATTTGAATATGGCCGACAATATCGGCATGGCGCTGCCACACGCCCCACGCATTGCCGTGAATTTTGGCCGCATGCCACAGATCAAATTGCAGCCGCACATTATCCGCGCCCAAATCATCAATCATCCGCGCGGCATGGTCAAAATCGTTCAGAAAATAGGCAGGCATGTCATCGGGGTTCAAAGGTTCAATCACCAGCATCAAATCGGGGGCCTGCGCCGATGCCCAAGCCAGATTTTCCAAATACACCGCTTCGGCCTGCGGCCCAGACGCAACCCCTGCCATCACATGCACACGGGGCTTTGAAAAATGGGGGGTCGATAAGGCGCGGGCGTAATCGGCGGCGCGCTGAAAACTGTCTTGAAACTGCGCCTGTCCCCCCGCCACAGCGGCAAAGCCGCGATCCCCTGCCACCCAGTCACCCGGCGGTGTGTTGATCAACAACAGTGGAAAATCCCCCAATGCGCCCTGCCACGCATCGATAGAATGGTCATAGGGAAACAGCACTTCGGCCCCGTCAAAGCCCGCTTGCTGCGCCAGCGCAGGGCGGTCTAGCATGGCCACTTCGGTAAACAGCATGGTCAGGTTGGCGGCAAATTTGGGCATCAGACCAGCTCGGCCGCAAGAATCATGGGAAAGAACGCGCCATCCGAATAAACGCCCAGCCAATCAGCCCCCATATGTTGGGCCACAACGGCCAAATCCACAAGGCGGTAGAATGATTTGCGGTCAATCAGCGCCTCCATCCCCGCGCGAATATGCACATAAGGCGCAGGCTGGCCCGAAGCATCGCGCGCCACGCGAATGGGGTTATCGGCGCAGGCTGTCACCTCGTCTTCGGTTTTGGTCACAAAATGCAGCACTTGGGCCGCGCCGCTGCCCGTGGCGGTGAAATCCACCGCCAAAAACGGCGCATCATCCACCTTAATCCCCACCTTTTCCACGGGGGTGACCAAAAAATAATCATCCCCCTCGCGCCGCAAAATTTGGGAAAACAGCCGCACCAGCGGCGCGCGGCCAATGGGCGTGCCTTGGTAAAACCATGTGCCATCACGGGCGATACGCATGTCAATATCGCCGCAAAACGGCGGATGCCACAGATGCACAGGCGGCGGGCCTTTGCGCGCAGCCATCACCACCTCGCCCATCGAGGCGGGGCCAATGGCGCTGGCGGCAGGGGAAAAGGGCGGTTTCATCACGATCTTTTGTCCAAAGCGGTGTTTTGCCATTTG
>JAIXVS010000292.1 GCA_027482795.1 Rhodobacter sp. | reverse complement strand
GGCCAACTCACGGGCCATAACGACCCGGGCGCCGAGGCTGTGGCGCGCCTGTTTGAACATCTGGCCTTATAGGGGGAAGCAAAGCCATCCACCCCACCGCGCTGCCCGCACCAAACGCTATCCTTTGATTGGACATAAGTTTCTTCATCATCATCTAGCGTTGCGGTTGCGAAGCCCCCGATCTTGGGTTACTTCTTAAATCCCGTGATACAGCGAATCTTTGATCTGCGAATCGCATTGGTTTTTGGCACGGGAGTCTCCACATGGCGCGGTATATTTTCATCACAGGCGGTGTGGTGTCATCCCTTGGCAAGGGGCTGGCTTCGGCGGCCCTTGGCGCGCTGCTACAGGCGCGCGGCTATACGGTGCGCTTGCGCAAGCTTGACCCCTACCTGAACGTCGACCCTGGCACGATGTCGCCGTTTGAACATGGCGAGGTGTTTGTGACCGATGACGGGGCCGAAACCGATCTGGATTTGGGCCATTATGAGCGTTTTACAGGCGTATCCGCCCGCCAGACCGATAGCATCTCGTCTGGCCGCATCTATTCCAATGTTTTGGAAAAAGAACGGCGCGGCGATTATCTGGGCAAAACCATCCAAGTTATCCCGCATGTGACCAATGAAATCAAAGACTTCCTGCGTATTGGCGAGGCAGAAGTTGATTTCATGCTGTGCGAAATTGGCGGCACGGTGGGCGATATTGAAGGCCTGCCGTTTTTCGAATCCATCCGCCAATTCATCCACGAACGCCCGCGCGGCCAGTGCATTTTGATGCACCTCACCCTGCTGCCCTATCTGGCCGCATCGGGGGAACTTAAAACCAAACCCACGCAGCACAGTGTCAAAGAATTGCAATCCATCGGCCTTGCCCCAGATGTGCTGGTTTGCCGCAGCGAACACCCAATCCCCGACCGGGAACTCGAAAAAATCGCGCTGTTTTGCAACGTGCGCAAAGACCATGTCGTGCCCGCCTATGATCTGAAAACCATATACGAGGCACCCTTGGCCTATCACCGCGCGGGGCTGGATCAGGCCGTGCTGGACGCATTCGGCATCTCCCCCGCGCCAAAGCCCAACCTTGCCCGGTGGGAAGACGTGATGGACCGCCTGACAAACGCCGAAGGTCAGGTGCGCGTGGCCATTGTCGGCAAATACACCCAGCTTGAAGACGCCTATAAATCGATTGCCGAGGCGCTGACCCATGGCGGCATGGCCAACCGCACCCGTGTCAAGGCCGAATGGATCGACGCGGAAATTTTTGAACGCGAAGACCCCGCGCCATACCTTGAAAACTTTGACGCCATTCTGGTGCCTGGCGGTTTTGGCGAACGCGGCACCGAAGGCAAAATCAAAGCCGCCCAATTCGCGCGCGAGAAAAAGGTGCCATACTTGGGCATCTGTCTGGGGATGCAAATGGCCGTCATCGAATCTGCCCGCAATCTGGCAGGGGTCGCCAATGCAGGGTCAGAGGAATTCGATGTCGAGGCAGGGGCAAAACGTTTCACCCCCGTGGTGTATCACCTGAAAGAATGGGTGCAGGGCAACCATGTTGTCGCCCGCAAACTGGGCGACGATAAAGGCGGCACCATGCGGCTGGGGGCCTATTCGGCCACGCTGACGGCAGGTTCGCGCGTGGCGCAAATCTATGGGTCCACCGCCATCGAGGAACGCCACCGCCACCGCTATGAGGTGGATATGCGGTATAAAGACCAGCTAGAGGCCTGCGGGCTGATGTTCTCGGGCCTCTCCCCCGACGGCAAACTGCCCGAGATTGTGGAGGTGAAAGACCATCCGTGGTTCATCGGCGTGCAGTTTCATCCAGAGTTGAAGAGCAAACCCTTCGCCCCGCATCCGCTGTTCGCGGATTTTGTGCGAGCGGCGGTGGAGGGGGCGCGGTTGGTTTAGGGGGGGATTGCCTACTTGCAAGCTCGACAAGAATAGTAATAGGCTAACGGTGAGAACTGCGATCTCAACATTTACTTGGAGCCCAAGTTGGCAAATAAGAAGTATCAGGTGTTCGTTAGTTCGACTTTTGTCGATTTGAAGGATGAGCGCCAAGCAGTCAGTAAAGCTATTCTGAATCTTGGACACATTCCAGCAGGGATGGAGCTTTTTCCTGCGGCAGATGTAGATCAGTTGAGCTTTATCAAGAAAGTGATTGACGATTGCGACTATTACATCCTCATCATTGGTGGGAGATATGGTAGTTTATCCGATTCTGGACTTTCGTTCACGGAATTAGAGTATCAGTATGCTGTGGAGAGCAAAAAGCCAGTCCTCGCCTTCTTGCATCGCGATGTAAATGAATTAAAATCGGCCAATGTCGACACTGAGAAAGATCGATTACAGAAATTACATGATTTCAAAGAGCGCGTTAAATCTGGGCGATTAGTTGAGTTTTGGTCGACAATCGAAAACCTCGAAGCAAAGACTCTAATTGCTTTGACAAACGCTTTCAATGAACAGCCCCAAATAGGTTGGAGGCGGGACACAGGAGAATTATCGCAGGAGATGCAAGCTCGATTTGAGAAAATGCGAGAAGCACAAGAAAGAGTTCGCGAATGGTGGAGTAGCGGAAACAAAAAGATTGCTGAACTAAATGAGCGGCTTGGAAGTTATGAGTCTTTAGAAGATGCAATCGTCGAGGTACGATATTATTCGAGCAGTTTGGGCACACAAAGTGTAGAACTAAGTGCAGAAGAAATTGTTCGAGAATTTGCCGCTGAAATTGCGAATGGGATTAATTCTGATGCAATTGAAAAAGGGCTCTTTGCATACATTTCGCACAAGGTTGATAGTGATGTTGATACGGTGGCCGTTTCATCAATCAACAATGTAGCTCTCTTTCTTGAAGTCTATGAAATATGCCACCGTGAGAATGGCGTTCTTACTTTATTGCCAGGTAAGAAATGGCTTCTGAAGGCGGCATTTAAGCCACTTAAGAAGGTTATGGCGACCAGAACTATAGATGATGAAATTCCCTTTTAGTTATTGGAAGCTGCCCGCACGCACCACCCACTCACCACCCGTCCAAATCATTTAAGCCAACCACCCAATCCCAACACAGGGCCGCGCCCTCCCTCGGGATGGCGCTCCAACGCCCGTTCTGCACCCTTTATGGCTCCGTTCCCCCTAGGCCAGTTCTAGGCACTGGCGGCACAGTGCGCCCTCCCGGGGGGAGGGAG
>JAIXVS010000160.1 GCA_027482795.1 Rhodobacter sp. | reverse complement strand
CAGCGCCGTAATCAAAAAGGTGGGGCGGCGGTTCATTTCGCCCCCTCGGCGCGGGCCTGATAGCGGGTGTAAATCATCGTCGGTATAACCATCAGTATCAGCAGCGCCACCGCCACCGCCGCTGCCATCGGCCAATCGCGCGCTTGGGCAAATTCGTCTTGGATGATCTTGCCAATCATCGGCTGCGCAGCATCACCCACAAGCGTGGGAATAACCAATTCCCCCGCCGCAGGAATGAACACCAGCATCCCCCCCGCCACAATACCCGGAATAGATTGCGGCAGGGTGATCGTCCAAAACACCTGAAAGGGGCGGCTGCCCAAATCCATCGCCGCCTCGTTCAAGGTGGTATCCAGCCGCTCTAGGCTGGCATAAAGCGGCAAGATCATGAATGGCAAATAGCAATACACAATCACCACAATCACCGCAAAATTGCTGTACATCATCGGGATCGATTTCAGCGCCCAAGCCGCGGGCACCAGCACATTCCACAGATCGGTCAAGATCCCGTTGAACCAAGAATTTTTGCCCATCAGCCCCATCCACGCATAAACGCGCAAAAGGAAAGATGTCCAAAACGGCAAAATCACCAGCATCAGCAAAATATTGCGCCAGCCTTTGGGCACGCGGGTTAGGCCAAGTGCCATGGGATAGCCGATCAACAGGCAAAAGATCATGGCCATAAAGGCGTTTAGGATCGATGTCAGAAACGCGCGCAGATACAGATCATCACTGGCAATGCGGGCATAAGCCCCCCAATTCACCCAAGGGTATTCGCCGCCAAAGGAAAAGGGCGGCGCTGTGGGCGTATTGGTGGCCACGCTGATCGCCAGCACAATCAAAAACGGCAACAGAAACAGCGCGATAAGCCACAGATATGGCGTGCCAATCAGAACAGCGATCCAGCCTTTGCTATCGAACCAGCGTTGCAGGCGGCTGTGCTGCATGGCTAATCCACCAACACAATCGCGGCTGACGGGTCAAACGATACCCAAACCGCATCATCCCAATCGGCCACGCGCGCGCCTTCATCGCCGCGCCGCGCATTTACCGCATGGGCCTGCACCAAGGCCCCTGCAAGGGCAATGCGGTACAGGCTGTCTTTGCCAAAATAGGCCAAATCTTTGACATGGCCCTGCGCCGTGTTCACGCCATCAGGGCGGGTTTTGGACAGGTGCAGCTTTTCGGGACGGATGGCCAGCGATACCTTTTGCCCCACCTGCGCGCTGGGCACATCGCGGGCCATAAACTGCCCGCCCAAAGCAGGCACATCTAGGCGCAGATAGGGGGCTTCGCGCGCGGCAACTGTCGCCTCAAAACTATTGACCGACCCGATGAACCCCGCCACAAAGCGCGAGGTTGGAAATTCGTAAATCTCGGTCGGGCTGCCAATTTGTTTGATCTCGCCTTTGTCCATCACTGCGATGCGGTCTGATAGGGTCATCGCCTCTTCTTGATCGTGGGTGACGACGATAAAGGTCACCCCCGTGCGCTGTTGAATAGACATCAGTTCAAACTGCGTGTGCTCGCGCAGTTTTTTGTCCAGCGCGGCCAAAGGTTCGTCCAAAAGCAACAGCTTAGGCTGGCGCGCCAAGGCCCGTGCAAGGGCCACGCGCTGGCGCTGCCCGCCCGAAATTTGATGCGGCTTACGGTGGGCAAATTGGCTCAGTTGCACCAAATCCAGCATCTCGGCCACGCGCGCCGCGCGGTCTGATTTGGACAGGCTCTTTTCGTGTTTCAGCCCATAGGCCACATTCGCCGCCACGGTCATATGCGGGAAAATGGCATAAGATTGAAACATCATATGCAGTGGGCGCTCCCACGGGGGAACGCCCGCCATATCGCGGCCATCCAGAAATATGCGCCCTTCGCTGGGGTCTTCAAACCCTGCCAACATACGCAAAAGCGTGGTCTTGCCACAGCCAGACCCGCCCAAAAGCGAGAATATCTCGCCCTTGGCCACGTCAAAGGACACATCTTTAACCGCAGGGAAGGTGCCAAAGTTTTTCGACACGCCTTCGATGCGCAAGAAAGGGGTATCGCTCGCCCGTGCGGGGTCAATGCCCATCCCTTAACTGCCCGTTTTAATCTCTGTCCACGCCCGATTGATCGCAGTGTCCTGTTCTGGGGTCTGCGGTTTGGGTGTGTACAGGCGCGATAGGGTTTCCGCATCGGGGTAAATGGCGGGATCGGCGGCAATGGCAGGGTCAACAAAGGCGGTCGCGGCCTTGTTGGCATTGGCGTAACCCGTCAGGTTGGTGCAAGCGGCAATCACCTCGGGGCGCAGCATATAATCGGCAAACTTATGGGCATTGTCCACATTGGCCGCATCCGATGGAATGGCCCAAACATCAAACCACGCAGGCGCGCCCGTTTTCGGCACGAAATAGGCAAGATCAATATCAATGCCCGCTTCTGCCGCGCGCGCCTTGGCCACGCCATAATCGCCCGACCACGAATTTGCCACGCAAATTTCCTGATTTGGCAGCGTTGTCAGATAGTTGGCGTTATCAAAGGTTGCAATATAGGGGCGAATTTTGGCAAAAGCCTCGACCATTTTGGCATATTCCGCAGGCCCTGCGGTATCGGCATTCAGGCCCAGCCAGCTGAGGACCATAAACCCAATATCATTGGGGCTATCTAAAATCGACACACCGCAATCGGCCAGCTTTTCCATGTTTTCAGGCAGCATCAACACATCAAGGCTGTTCAAATCGACATCTGGCAGACGCTCGCGCACCATGGTCATGTTATAGGTGACGCCAACCGTGCCCCATGTGTACGGCACGCCATACTGATTGCCAGGATCAAACCCATCCAGAATTTTCAAAATCGCAGGGTCAAGGTTGGCCCAACCTGTCAGCTTTGTGCGGTCAAATTTTTGGTAAACCTTCGCCTCTACCATGCGGCTAAGTGATAGGCCCGCTTGGATCACCAGATCATAGCCCGATGATCCTGCAAGTATCTTGGCCTGCATCTCTTCGGTGCTGGCATACAGATCATAGACCACTTCAATGCCTGTCTCGCTGGCAAAATCTTCAACCGTTGTCTCGCCAATATAATCTGACCAGTTATACACATTGACCGACCCCGCCTGCGCCCAAGACGGGCGCACCATCGGCGCCGACAAAAGGGCGGCCCCACCCAACAACGCGTGACGACGATTTAGTTTCATGGCGGTCTCCCTATGGTTTTTTCATAATTTTCTGATCAGACTGACGCGCGTTAGGGTGTCTGGCAAGATAATTCGTCATTGATCCGTTCGATCTGATCTTCGGCTGGGGCGGTGGCCTGTGTCATCACGGGCAGGATTTTGCGCAATCCATCGTGATGGCAGCGCAGCCCATATTCCAGATCCGACAAATGGAACCCTTCGAACGCGTCCGATTTCATCGACTCGTTCGACCAGATCGAAAGCTGCTGGTCTTCGGCAGAAGTGTCGCGGTCGATCCGATAGGCCAAATAACGCGCCGCGCGGGTTTGGCGGCTCTCAGCAGGCCAGCGGTACACCCGCCCCGTGACGCGAGTCATCCCCGCGTTTAGGGGAATTTCGTGGTAAAACTGCAACCCATCTGGGGTGATTG
>JAIXVS010000199.1 GCA_027482795.1 Rhodobacter sp. | reverse complement strand
GCCCCGATGGCATGACCGCAGGGATCGAGGCGTTTCACGACTATCTTTACAACCGCGACAACCCAGCGGGCGAACATCGCGAGCTGTGGTATCACGAGCAGGGCGATAGGTCTTGGTTGGTTGTCACGCGCAATACTGTGACGCATGAAATTTTGAATGTGGAATTGGCCCGCGATGTGGCAAAGGCGCAGGGGCGCAGCAAATGAACCAGTCCAATCGCATTTCAGGCGGCCAGATCGACCGCAGCAAAACCTTGCACTTCACCTTTGACGGACGCAGCTATGTTGGCCATGCGGGCGATACGTTGGCCTCGGCACTTTTGGCCAATGGCGTGCGGCTGATGGGGCGCAGCTTTAAGTATCACCGCCCGCGCGGCCCGCTTTCGGCGGGGTCAGAAGAGCCCAATGCGCTGGTGCATTTGCGCACAGGCGCGCGGCAAGAGCCGAACACGCGGGCAACCGTGGCAGAATTGTTTGATGGGCTTCACGCCACCAGCCAGAACGCGTGGCCAAGCCTAAAGTTCGATGCCATGGCAATCAATGACAGGCTGAGCAGCTTTTTCACCGCTGGGTTTTATTACAAAACATTTATGTGGCCTGCGGCGTTTTGGGAAAAGGTATACGAGCCGATCATCCGCCGCGCGGCGGGGCTTGGTGCGCTGTCAAAAGATGAAGACCCAGATGAATATGACAAGGGGTTTATTCACTGCGATCTTTTGATCATTGGCGCTGGGCCTGCTGGGTTGATGGCGGCGCTGACAGCGGGCCGTGCGGGGGCGCGGGTGGTTTTGGCGGATGAAGATTTTCGCATGGGCGGGCGGCTGAATGCCGAGACGTTCGAAGTGGGCGGCATGGCTGGGGCCGATTGGGCCAGTGCGGCTGTGGCAGAACTGTCGGCAATGCCCAACGTGCGGCTGATGATCCGCACAACGGTTGTGGGGGCCTTTGACCACGGGATTTATTCGGCGGTGGAACGGGTGTCCGACCACCTTGCAATGCCTGCCGCAGGCAAGCCGCGCCAGACCTTGTGGCGCATCTATTCCAAACGCGCGATTTTGGCGGGGGGGGCAACCGAACGCCCGATTGCCTTTGAAAACAACGACCGCCCAGGCGTGATGCTGGCAGGTGCCCTGCGCGCCTATGCCAACCGTTGGGGCGTGGCAGCGGGCGACCGTGTTGCGGTGTTTACGAACAACGACGACGGGCTGCGCTCTGCGCGCGATTTGCAGGCCAAGGGCGTGGATGTAGCGGCGGTGATTGACAGCCGCCAAGGCGGCGATCTGCTGCCGGGCATCCGCCATCTGCAAGGCGCGCAGGTGATTGATGCGTCGGGGCGTTTGGGCCTGCGGTCAGTCACGGTGCGGCTGGCCAATGGCAAGACCGAGACGATTTCCTGCACCGCCTTGGGCGTGTCGGGCGGCTGGAACCCCAACGTCAACATCACATCGCACCACCGCTCGCGCCCCGAATGGCGGGGCGATATTGCGGCCTTTGTACCCGGAACGGGCGGCCCTGCTGGGCTGACATCGGCGGGGGCTGCGGGCGGGGCGCTGTCGACCCATGGCGCGCTGGCAACGGGCCTAGCGCAGGCGCTGGGGACGCTGGCAGATTTGGGTATGGCGGCCACGGCGGGCGATCTGCCCCGCGCCGAAGATGCGCCTATTTCCATCAGCCCCATGTGGTATGTGCACGAAGGCAAGGGCCGCGCGTGGATTGACCAACAAAACGATGTGACGGTCAAAGATGTAAAGCTGGCCCATCAGGAAAACTTTACAGCGGTCGAGCATCTGAAACGCTATACCACGCTGGGCATGGCAACCGATCAGGGCAAGACGGGCAATGTGCTTGGCATTGCGATTATGGCCGAACTGACGGGCCAGTCTATCCCAGCCACGGGCACCACGATTTACCGCCCGCCCTATACGCCTGTGGCCATGGGCGCGCTGGCGGGGCGTTCGCGCGGGAAAGATTTCAAACCCTTCCGCCTGACGCCGTCGCATAAATGGGCGGCAGAGCAGGGCGCGATCTTTGTCGAGGTTGGCAACTGGCTGCGCACGCAGTGGGTGCCAAAGGCGGGCGAAACCACTTGGCGGCAAAGCGTTGACCGCGAGGTTCTGGCCACGCGCCGCTCGGTCGGGATTTGCGATGTCACCACACTGGGCAAGATTGACATTCAGGGCACCGATGCGGGGGCCTTTTTGGACAAGGTCTATGCCAATACGTTCAGCACCTTGGCGGTGGGCAAATGCCGCTATGGGCTGATGCTGCGCGAAGACGGTATGGTGTTTGACGATGGCACCACGGCGCGGATGGGGCAGCATGAATATGTCATGACCACCACCACCGCCAATGCGGTGACCGTGTTTCGCCATTTGGAATACTGCCGCCAAGTGCTGTGGCCCGATATGGATGTGCAGATCATCTCGACCACCGAAGCATGGGCGCAGTTTTCGGTGGCGGGGCCGAACGCGCGCAACCTTTTGCAAAAGATTGTCGATCAGGATATTTCCGATGCGGCGTTCCCCTATATGGGGGCGGGCAGTATCTCGGTTGGCGGCCTGCGCGGGCGTTTGTTCCGCATCTCATTCTCGGGCGAATTGGCCTATGAAATCGCCGTACCCACGCGCTATGGCGATGCGATGATCCGCAAGCTGATGGAGGCTGGGGCCGAGTTTGACGCGATTGTCTACGGCACCGAAGCCTTGGGCGTGATGCGCATTGAAAAGGGCCATGTGGCGGGGGGCGAGTTGAACGGCCAGTCTACCGCGCTGAACATGGGTTTGGGCAAAATGGTGTCGAAAAAGAAAGACAGCATCGGCATGGTGCTAAGCCAGCGCGAAGGGATGAACCGCGACGATGGCTATCGTTTGGTAGGGGTAAAGCCCGTCGATCCCAAAGGGGCAATTTCGGCGGGCAGCCATTTCATGGAAATAGGCGCGCCTGTGGAATTGGCGTCAGACGGCGGCTGGCTGACATCCAAGGTTTACAGCCCGCATTTAGGCTGTGACATTGCGCTGGGCTATCTGAAAGCGGGCGATCAAAAGATTGGCCGCAAAATGCGTGCGGTGAATTTCCTAACCAAGACCGACACTTTGGTTGAAATCGTCAGCCCGCATTTCTTTGATCCGCAGGGGGAGCGTCTTCGTGGCTAATGCATGGAAAAGCCTAACCGCCTTGGGGCAAGATACGGCGCAGGTGGTGGTAATTGGCCCCTATCAGATTAGCGAACGCTGTGACGTGGCCCTCGCCTCGCTTGCCGTGCGGCGCGGGCAAGACGCAGCCTTTGCATCCGCCGCCCAAACGGCGGGCGTGCCTTTGCCCCTCCCGTCCTCCTATGCGGCAGGCGCAGTGTTTAGCGCGTTTTGGGTCACGCCCGAGATGTGGTTCGTTGAGGCTGATTTTGCCAGCCATCAGGACATAACCGCCCATCTAAAACCCGCCTTCGGCGAGACGGCGTCGATTACCGAACAAACCGATGCATGGGTGCGGTTTGATGTGGCGGGCACTGGTTTATCGGCACTGTTCGAGAGGTTGACGAACCTTGATCTGGCAACCTTGCCCGATGGATTTGCCAGCCGCACCGTGATCGAACATTTGGGGGTTTACCTGATCAAACACTCTGCCACGCAGGTTGTGCTTTATGGCCCACGGTCTTCGGCCCAAGGGCTGCTGCACGCGCTGGAGGTTACCGCAAAGTCGGTGATCTAACGCAGCCTTGCCCATAGACCAAAAGGCCGCAGGGCCCGCGCTTGATGAATACGATGTTTCCTTATATGAAAAACACCCGTATGATTTCAGCCATAAGGTTCATGAGGCCCCGTGATGAGTGATCTGCCCGATCCTGCCGCCTTGCCGCGCAATAAACCCGCGTTTGACCAAGACCCACATAGGGTTCGCGAAATCACCGAGCGCAATCTAGAGGCGGCGATTGGCCGCGAAGTGCGGAACTTTCGCCGCCAACAGGGCATTACCGTGGCAGATTTGGCGGCGATGACGGGCCTGTCAATTGGGATGCTGTCGAAAATTGAAAACGGCAACACCTCGCCCAGCCTGACCACGTTGCAGGTGCTGTCACACGCCTTTTCCGTGCCTGTGACCGCGTTCTTTCGCAGTTATGAAGAACGGCGCGAGGCGCAGCATGTGAAAGCTGGCGCGCATCTGGAAATTGAACGGCGCGGCACACGGGCAGGGCACCAGTATAACCTGCTGGGTCATATCGGGTCGAATTCGTCGGGTGTGGTGGTCGAGCCGTACCTGATTACCCTAACCACCGAAAGCGACACCTTCCCCGCCTTTCAACACGAAGGGCTGGAACTGCTGTATATGCTAGAGGGCGAGGTTGATTACCGCCACGGCGACCACGTTTATCCGCTAAAACCAGGGGATTCGCTGTTTTTCGACGCAGATGCGCCGCATGGGCCCGAAGTATTGGTCAAACTGCCCGCCCGCTATCTATCTGTCATCTCGTATCCGCAGGGGTGAGGCGGATTAGAAAACAGTCCAGTGGACTGTTTTCCCGCCGAACGCCCGAGCACGCCTGCGAGGGCTGGAGGAGGCGGATTAGAAAACAGTCCAGTGGACTGTTTTCTTGGCCAGAACGCCCGAGCACGCTTGCGAGGGCTGTAGGAGGCGGATTAGGGTCGTAAGCCTGCCGCGTTCACTTCACGTCCCGCTCCCAAATCGCGCGGCGCAGGCGGGCGGTGCGGTAGGCGTCCATCATCGCCATTGCCCAAACAAACAGCGCCCCTGCGGTTTTGCCAACGAAAGACACCTCGGGGGCGGCGGTTTTCAGTGTGAACGCCCCCAGAAGCACGGCAAAGAATACAAAGATCAGCCCGCGCAGCGGTTGGCGGTTCATCACTTGCCCCATGCCTGGCAAAATGGTGGCAACGGCAAGCACAAGATAGGGCTGGGGCGGGGCTTTGGGTGCGGTCATTGGGGGGCCTTTGCTAAAGTCTCGCGCAGCGCGATCAGCGCCGAAATCAGGGGTGTCATGCGCGCGGCGGGCAGGGGTGACGCGCCCACCTCAGCATCGCGGAAAATCAAAAAGCGGCCGCGTTCAGCCTCATCCGCAAGGATGACAAGGCGCAGTCCCTTGGGCGAGATCACCAGTTCTTTCACCTTAGGGTCGGCAAACACAGCCAGATGCTGTGCGATCAGATCAAGGGGCGGCACGCCACTGGCATCATCACTGCGCAGGGCCGTGCCATAGGGCAGGCTGGGCGGGCAGGGCAGTGATTGGGGCAGGTTGGCGAAATGGGAAAACGGCTCGTTACCCGCAGGGCGGGCCATAATGTCCAGCGTGGCCCTTACTGGCATGGGGGCGGGCAGGGTTAGCATAACCCACAAGGCTGGCAGTTTGCGAAAGGTCAGGCTGTCGGGGATGGCCTGAAGGTCAAATGCGATACCGTCAACCTGCGCCGTCATCCGCGCAAATCCAGTGGGTTGGATGCGGGTCGCTATTGAATCGAACAAGGGCTCTACTGCGCGGAAATAGCCCGCGCGTGCGGCGGTGCGGGCTTTGTGGGCCTGAACTGTGGCCCAAGCCAGCCAAAGCGCAGTGGCCCCGAATAGTGCTGCAAGAAGGATATGAGAGGTCATCGCGCGCTTTCAAGGCGCTGGCCCGCCACAGGTTGGGCGGGCCAGCGGATGCTTTTTGGGATCAGTAGCCCTGAGGTTTCGGCCAAGGCATGGTGAACTGCGCACCGCGATTTACAAAGCGATAGCGCCAGAAATGGAACCACAGCGACACGATGATGTAAAAACCAATCATCGCGACCAACTGGGTGCCATAGCCAAGGAACACCGCAAAGAACGTGAACGCACACAGGCACAACAGCACAATCGCAGGAACGGGGTGGAACGGATGTTCATACCCGCGCTTGATGGTGCCCATGGGCCACTTTTTGCGGAACATCAGAATGTTCAGCGGCATGAACGTATAGCCAAGCAGCCCCGACAGGATCGAGAAGGTGATAACCTGATCCAAAGGCGCGCCCAAGGCGAAGATCAGCGCGATCGGCACCAAGAACACGATCGAACGGTACGGCGTGCGGTATTGCGGATGCACGGCCCCGAACCAAGCAGGCAGATACTTGTCCCGCCCCAGCGCGAACCACGCGCGGGATGCGTCATTGATGCAGCCATTAGCGCTGGCAAGGGTGGCAAAAAGGGTGCCGATGCCCAAGAACCAAATCAGCGCATTCGATCCCGACAACCGCGCCGTATCAAACAGTGGCGCAACCGAACCGTTCACGCCATCGCCCAAAAACTCCCACGGCAGCACGCCCGAACAGATATACCATGTCAGGGTTGCCGCAATAAGAAGGGTCATGATGCCAGCCAGCGTGCCAAAGGGCAGCGCGCGCGCGGGCGAGCGGACTTCTTCAGCCGCTTGCGTCGTGCCTTCGATGCCCAGATAGAACCACAGGCCAAAGTGCATGGCCGCAACAACGCCGATCCAGCCGTAGGGCTTTTCATGTCCCTCGAACAGGGCTGCATGTTGCATGATGCCATCGCCGATAATGCCGCTGGTCGATAGGAACAGCACAATAATTGCGGTAAAGGCGATGGCGGTGATCACAAGGTTAAACGTCAGCGTTGCCAGCACGCCGCGATAGTTCAGCCATGCTAGGAACATGATGACCAGAATGATAAACGGGCGCTGGTCTAATGCGCCGCCATAGCCTGTCATCGTGGCCACAACAGACACAAGATAGCCCGCCGTAATCGCATTCGCCGCCTCTAGCATTGTATAGGCGAACACAAGGTATAGGCCCACGTTAAAGGCCATCAGCGGGCCGACAATGTGTTTGGCTTGGGTGTATTGGCCCCCTGCGGCAGCAACGGTCGATGTCACTTCGGAATCGATCATTGCGACGCAGGAATACAAGATGCCCGCAAACCAGCAGGCCATCAGCGCCGCATAGGCCCCACCTTTGCCAACGGCAAAGTTCCAGCCCATGTACTCGCCCACCAAAACAATACCCACGCCCAATGCCCAAACATGGGCAGGCCCAAGCACACGCAAAAGGCCAACTTTGGTGCCATGCGGCCCCATGCCATCGCGTTCAGAAGATGTGATGTCAGTTTGTGCCATAATGCCCTCAGCCCTTGTGCGAGTCTTCGGTCATGGCCTCTAGCTCGCCTTCGCGAGAAGAGGTCAGAACTTCTTCGGAATAGGTGCTGTCGGTCTTGATCCAATCCATCACCATAAGCAGGCCGAACAGGGCCGAAAGGCCCCACGCGGCGTATTCAATGTAGTTCCACGTTTCCATTGCAGCCCCCTATTTCTTGCTAAATTTTTCAGAGATAACCTCGCGGTACTCCGCTTCGGAAAATTTCAGCATCAAGGCGTAATAGGCGACGATCACCACGATCATGACGATCAGCGCCCCAGTCGTGAAGCTGTAGTCAAAGCGCGCAAGGATCAGGTCGTGCGCGCTTTCGGGGGTATATCCAAGGGCCTCGTATTGGGCGGCTTGAACGGCGTTTTGGCCAAGGGCCTCCCATGTTGGGTTTTCCACTGGGGATGCGACGGTTTTTGCCGCACCTGCCATTCCCAGCCACAAGGGAACAAACAGCGCGCCCACTGTCAGCGTGACCAGCACGATCACGTCGATGATCTGGCCAAGCTTGCTTTGGACGGGGGGTGTATAATGTGCCATGCTCAGCGCCCCCGTGCTTCGTCAAGAAACTTGATATCAAGGCCGTAAATGAAATCGCGGTCTTCGCGGTAATGGCGCAGCATGGCCAAAATGGCCGCCGTATTGAACAAAAGAATCATCGCGCCCGCAAACAGCAGCGCTGCGCGGGCCGCGCCCGATGGGGCCAGCCCCCAAGTGGTAAAGGCAACAAAGATCACTGAGAACCACATTCCAATAACAAACGCCCATGCCACAGTGACATCGCGTTTGTGCATCGCCTCAATCCGTTGATTTAGGTCTAACACGCTTCCCTCCCTTAGGCCCTGTTGGATTGCCAGTTTTGGCTGGGCCCCGCCGCCGTTTCGCTGTCTGGCAAATTTGTTTCTTGTAAGGAAAGATACCTGCGACAATCTGTCAAGCAAAACCTGCCCAATCTTTAGGCAACTCTAGAACTTTTCCCAACAAGGAAAAAAGTTTCTTCACAGTTGAAAGGCGGATTCTTCGGTGCTAGCATCGGCGTTAAGTTAATCAAACAGGAGGCGAATCCATGTGCGGAATCGTTGGGTTGTTCTTAAAGGACCCAAAGCTTGAACCCCAACTTGGGGCGATGTTGACAGACATGCTTATCACCATGACCGACCGCGGGCCCGATTCTGCGGGCATTGCGATTTATTCATCGGCGGGGCAGGGGCTGGGTAAGCTGACTGTGCAATCTGCGCATCCTGAAAAGGATTTCAAAGATCTGGACGGTGATCTGAAAGAGGCCATCGGCGCGCCTGTGGCGATGCTGGTCAAATCGACCCATGCCGTTTTAGAGGTTCCCTTAGGCCAGCTTGATGCGGCGCGCGCGGCCGTTGCGCATCTGCGGCCAGCGGTCAAGGTGATGTCTTCGGGCGAAAATATCGAAATTTTCAAAGAGGTTGGCTTGCCCAAAGACGTGGCGGCCCGCTTTGACGTGGCCAAGATGGGCGGCACCCATGGCATTGGCCACACCCGCATGGCCACCGAAAGCGCTGTCACCACCATGGGCGCGCATCCGTTCTCGACGGGGCCCGATCAGTGCCTTGTGCACAATGGCAGCCTGTCAAACCACAATGGCGTGCGCCGTGAATTAAAGCGCTTGGGCATGACGTTCGAGACGGAGAACGACACCGAAGTTGGCGCGGCATTCATCAGCCAAAAACTGCAAACGGGCGAGACGCTAGGCCGCGCCCTAGAGGCGACGCTCACCGATCTGGACGGGTTTTTTACCTTTGTTGTCGGCACGCATAACGGCTTTGGCGTGGTGCGTGACCCAATCGCGTGCAAGCCCGCTGTTATGGCCGAAACCGATCAATACGTGGCCTTCGGCAGCGAATACCGCGCGCTGGTCAACCTGCCTGGCATCGAAGATGCCCGCGTATGGGAGCCAGAGCCTGCCACCGTCTACTTCTGGGAGCGTTAAGGGAATGCAAACTTTTGACTTGGGTAAAGAGGGGCTGCGCGCGCTGAATTCCTCGCTGCACGCGCTGAAAGGCCAAACCAACATGACCGCGTGGGAAGTGATAAATCCCAAAGGCGCACATGCCATTGCGGCGGGTGTTGACGCGCCGGTGGACATCACCGTGCGCGGGTCTACGGGCTATTACTGCGCAGGCATGAACAAACTGGCCACGATCCGCATCAAAGGATCGGCAGGGCCAGGTGTGGCGGAAAACATGATGTCAGGCACCGTCATCATAGATGGTGATGCCAGCCAATATGCGGGGGCCACGGGGCGCGGCGGTCTGCTGGTTATCAAAGGCAACGCATCCAGCCGCTGTGGCATTTCGATGAAGGGCATCGATATTGTCGTGCATGGCAACATTGGCCACATGTCGTGCTTTATGGCGCAATCGGGCAATATGGTTGTGCTGGGCGATGCAGGCGAAGCGCTGGGCGACAGCCTATACGAGGCGCGTCTTTTTGTGCGCGGTTCGGTCAAATCGCTGGGCGCGGATTGCATCGAGAAAGAGATGCGGCCCGAACACATCGCCCTGCTGTCCGATCTTTTGAAACGCGGCGAGGCCGACGGCAAGGCACGGCCAGAAGAGTTCAAACGCTACGGCTCTGCGCGCAAACTGTATAACTTTAACATCGACAATGCGTCGGCTTACTGAGGCGAGAGAATGACCGAATTTCCCAAAACACCGCCCCGCTTTTCGGCCACCTTCACCCCGGCCGTCAACGCCGAAATCCGCCGTGCAGCGGCATCGGGCATCTATGACATTCGCGGCGGCGGCACCAAACGCCATCTGCCGCATTTCGATGACCTTTTGTTTCTGGGCGCGTCCATCTCGCGCTATCCACTGGAAGGGTACCGCGAAAAATGCGCGACTGATGTTTGGCTGGGCACCCGTTTTGCCAAAAAGCCAATCCATTTGGATATTCCAATCACCATCGCAGGCATGAGCTTTGGCGCGCTATCTGGCCCCGCAAAAGAGGCGCTGGGCCGCGGCGCAACGGCTGCGGGCACCTCGACCACCACGGGTGACGGCGGCATGACCGAAGAAGAACGCGGCCATTCCAAAACGCTGGTCTATCAATATCTGCCCAGCCGTTACGGCATGAACCCCGACGATTTGCGCCGCGCAGACGCTATCGAAGTGGTGGTTGGCCAAGGCGCAAAGCCGGGCGGCGGCGGCATGCTGCTGGGCCAAAAAATCTCGGAT
>JAIXVS010000109.1 GCA_027482795.1 Rhodobacter sp. | reverse complement strand
TGTTGTGTATGACAGAACGCTAGGCTTATTCGCCGTCATCGCCGCCAGCATCATCGCCGCCGTCATCGCCGCCAGCATCATCGCCGCCTTCGTCGCCAGCGTCATCGCCGCCTTCGTCACCAGCATCATCGCCGCCTTCGTCACCAGCGTCATCGCCGCCTTCGTCACCAGCATCATCGCCGCCTTCGTCGCCAGCATCATCTGCGCCTTCATCGGCAGCGTCATCTGCAGCGTCATCGCCGCCTTCATCGGCAGCGTCATCTGCGCTTGCATCATCTTCCGAAGATTCTTCCGATTGCTCGGCTGCGAATTCTTCTGAACTGGTCGTCTCTTCAATCAGGCTTTCGGACGATTCATAAGATTCGCTGATTTCTTCGCTGTATTCGCTGGTGTATTCTTCATAGCTAAAGCTTTCCGAAGAATAGCTGCTCCAGCTTGAAACCGTCGTCACATCGATCACTTCGGTATAGGATTCAAGGGTGATGACGCTGGTGTAATATTGCGCCACGCCGCCCGACCACACGTCAAAGCCGAAATCGGTATTGCCTTGGTTGATCCAGTAATACACGATTTCGTCCAGATCGATGGGCGATTGCACTGGTTTGCCGTAAGCGGTGGCGATGACATCCCCAGGCAGAACGCCCGCTGCTTCGGCAACACCGCCTGGTGCAGTGGCCAAAACCATGACGCCCTTATCGGTGGCAGACAGGCCAAAGGCCCCGCGCACTTCGTCATCGACGGGGATCAGAACCGCGTCCAATGACCGGCTGACATAGGGGGCGGGCATCGCGGCGGCTGCGGTGGGCAAAGCCAAGGTGGCAAATGCCGTGCCAATAGCCAGCAGGCGCGCGGTGGAAATTTTTGAATTGGGAGTATTTTGCATAACGGTCCTTTCCGGTGCATCGATACCCTATCCTAAGCTTCTGGCCAGTTGACTGTCCAGTGCGGAAAATCAATCTTTAGGGGAAATTTTTTTGAAATTTCTCCCTGATTCTGCGAGGTTGGGGGATTCTCAACTATAGGTTGGACTGCTTTCCCGCGGGGACTGCCAAAGTTGCGCGGCGGCGAAATGGCCAGCGCAGGGCCGAGGCAAGGCCGCTTAGGCCCAAAAGCCCCGCCAGAAAGCCGATGCCTGTGGCATAGGCCCCCTCGATGGTGACGGGCATGGCGGGGCGGAAATCGGCCCAAGTGGCGGCAAAGGTTTCGCTGTCGCGAAAGCGGTGGGGAAAGGCCATGCGTTCCAGCGGGCTGGCGGCGCGGAGTAGGGCCAGATCGGCGGTGACAGTGTCCAGCCGCGCAAAGGCGCGGGCCATATCTTCGCGGTGGGCATCTTGAAAGGTGCTGCCTTTGATCTGCGCCAGCGCCGCATCGCGGGTCAGCCCCGCCTTGGCGGCGGATGCGTCAAAGTCAGCGGCGATTTGGGACAGGGCATCATACTGCCCGCCAAGGCGTTGAAGGTATTGCTGACTGAATTCGGGGAACTGACTACCTGCAACGCCCGTGGCGAGAGAGGCTATGAGGATGAGTTTTTGCAGCATGGGGTGCCCCGTTGTTTGGTGCAGTATCGCAGGGAGTGGGGCTGGGCGCTAGGGGGTGGTGGGGGTAGGGTGCGTGCGGCCGCGCACGATCTGGCCGCGCCTCCCGTTCACAATGGTGCGTGAAATCACGGACCCTACAAGTTACCGATGCCCCGCGTAAATCTCCTCCACCCGCGCCACAGCCGCCTCAGGCGTCATCTCCTCTGACTCCCCCGTGCGGCGGGAGGTCAGTTCCACCACCCCATTCGCCAGCCCCCTTGGCCCCACGGTAATGCGCCACGGCAGGCCGATCAAATCCATTGTGGCGAATTTGGCCCCTGCGCGCTCGTCGCGGTCATCATATAGGGGTTCTAGGCCTGCGGCGGTGAGGGCTTTGTATAGCCCCATGCAGGCCGTATCCGCCGCAGCGTCGCCTTGTTTCAGGTTCACAATGCCCACGGGGAAGGGGGTGACGCCTTCGGGCCAGATGATGCCTTTGTCGTCGTGGCTGGCCTCGATAATCGCGCCCAAAAGGCGCGACACGCCAATGCCATGGCTGCCCATTTCAACGGGCACTTTGGCCCCATCGGGGGTGACGACGTTCGCGCCCATCGATTCCGAATATTTGGTGCCGAAGTAGAAAATCTGCCCCACTTCAATGCCGCGCCCGACTTTGCGGTGCGCCTCTGGCACGGCGTTAAACGCCGCCTCGTCATGGGTTTCATCGGTGCGGGCGTACAGGGTTGTAAACTCGGCGCAGACATCGGCCACAGCTGCGCGGTCGTCATAATCAACCTCGCGTGCGCCCAGTTTTAGGGCGGTCACGCGGTCATCATAGAACACCTCAGACTCGCCCGTTTGGGCCAGTACCAGAAATTCGTGGGTGTTGTCGCCGCCAATGGGGCCGCTTGCCGCGCGCATGGGAATGGCCGTTAGGCCCATGCGTTCGTAGGTGCGCAGGTAAGACACCATATGGCGGTTATAGGCGTGCAGGGCGGCGTCTTTGTCGATGTCAAAATTATAGCCGTCTTTCATCAGAAACTCGCGGCCCCGCATCACGCCGAACCTTGGGCGCATCTCATCGCGGAATTTCCATTGGATGTGATACAGGGTCAGCGGCAGGTCTTTATAGCTGGTGACATGGGCGCGGAAGATGTCGGTGATCATCTCCTCATTCGTGGGGCCATACAGCATTTCGCGTTTCTGGCGATCCGTGATGCGCAGCATTTCTTGGCCGTAGTCGTCATAGCGGCCAGATTCGCGCCACAGATCGGCGGGTTGCAGGGTGGGCATAAGCAGGGGAATGTGACCCGCGCGGATTTGCTCCTCATTCACAATCGCCTGAATGCGGTTCAAGACGCGCAGGCCCAAGGGCAGCCAAGAATAAATCCCCGCCGCCTGCTGCTTAATCATCCCCGCGCGCAGCATATAGCGGTGCGAGACGATCTGCGCCTCGGCAGGGTTTTCTTTTAGAACGGGCAGGAAGTAGCGGGACAAACGCATGGTGCGGCCTCATAAATGTTTGCGCTTTGTTAGCGGGGATTGGGGGGGGAAGTCCAGTACGCGTCAAATTTTTGCCAAACTTGGCGGCTAATTGGGGGCAAGTTTGGTGAAAGGTGCGCTGTGCAAGATCTGCTGTTGACCCCGCTGATGATGTTATCCGCACTGCTGGCGCTGGCTTATGTCTTTGCGCGCTGGCGCAATGGGCGAAAATCCGCACAGCCCCGCCCCCATGGCCCCCGCTATTCGCGCCCTTTTCGGCGCAGGCTAAAGCCGCACCGCGACATGCGTCCGCAGCGCGAGCGCGTGTTAGATTTGCATCAGCGCGGTGGGATTTTTGCGGTGACCGAGGGGGCGCAAATCGCGGGCTACAGCCTAACCGAACTGGGTGAAGTGCGCGTCGACGGCGGCGCAGGGCAGGAGGCACGGCTGAAACGCGCGGCGGCGCAGCGGTTTGGTGCGGCCAATGCGCTGGTGAACCTGCGCGCCGTGCGCGAGGTGCAGCAATACCTTTCGGGCACAGGGCGGGATGGCAAGCCCCTGTTCAAATCGCGCGAAATGCACGAATGGCGCGCAACCGCCGTGATCGCCCGCCCTCTGTTCGCCGATGTCATGCCGCCAGACAGTTACCGCGAGGATTTGGTGCTGATCGACGGATCGAATGTGATGAATTGGGAGGTGGACGCAGGCACGGCGGATGCCCCATCCCTGCGCCCGCTGACCCAAGTTCTGGCCGCGCTCAAGGCCCGCGGCGTGGCGGCCGGCGTGGTGTTTGACGCAAACGCTGGCCACCGCCTTGAGGGGCGGTTTATGAACCATGACGATCTGGCCGCCCGCCTGCCCACCGCCGCCGATGTGCTGGTGGTGGACAAAGGCACACAGGCCGACCCCGTGCTGATTGACATCGCCCGCGCCGAGGGGCTGATCATCATCTCGAACGACCACTTCCGCGATGCACCATCCGCACGTCATTTGCTAAAGCAAAAGGGGTTTATGGCGGGGGATGGGGTGACGCTGCTAGAGCCGAGGGCGTAGGCGGGGCGGGCGCACCTAACAGTTGCGCCCCACCCCCATCCGCCCTATATCACCTCCATAACCCCTACAGGAGGCTTCCCTATGGCATGGCCCGTTCGAACGCAGGCGCAGGTGTGGCTGGTGGTTTTGGCCTTGGTTTTTGGGCTGCTATACGTGCTGGGCGGGGTGATTTTGCCGTTTTTGGTGGGCGGGGCGCTCGCCTATTTTCTTGACCCTGTGGCCGACCGCTTGCAGCGCGCGGGGTTAAGCCGTGTGGCCGCGACAGCGGTGATTACCATCACAGCGGTGCTGAGTTTGGTGCTGCTGCTGCTGGCCGTGGTGCCGCTCTTGATCCAGCAGACCACGGGGTTGATCCAATCTGCCCCCGATATTGCGCAGCGTTTGCAGGGGTTTTTGCTGACCCAGTTTCCTGATCTGGCCGACAATACCTCGACCATCCGCCAGTCGCTGGCGGAACTGGGCGCGACCATTCAATCGCGCGGGGGCGAGTTGGTGCAGGGGATTTTGTCCAGCGCGCTGGGCATCGTCTCGGCCGTGGTGTTCATCGTCGTCGTGCCTGTGGTGACCTTTTACATGCTGATGGATTGGGATCATATGATCGCCCGTATCGACCAGATGTTGCCGCGCGATCATGCCCCCACGATCCGCCGCCTTGCCCGCGAGATTGACAGCGCGTTGGCCGCATTCGTGCGCGGGCAGCTTTCGGTTTGCGCGCTGCTGGGCACGTTTTATGCGCTGGCGCTGATGCTGGCGGGGTTGCAGTTTGGTCTTGTTGTGGGCGCGATTGCGGGGGCGATCACGTTTATTCCCTATGTCGGATCGCTGGTGGGTGGCAGCTTGGCGATTGGCCTTGCCTTGTTCCAATTCTGGGGCGACTGGCTGTCTATCGGGATGATTGCGGGCATTTTCGCCTTTGGGCAATTTGTTGAGGGCAATATCCTAACCCCAAAACTGGTGGGTAATTCGGTGGGGCTGCATCCTGTCTGGCTGATCTTTGCGCTGTCGGCCTTTGGCAGCCTGTTTGGCTTTGCGGGGATGCTGGTGGCCGTTCCTGTGGCCGCCGCCATTGGCGTGTTTACCCGCTTTGGGATTGAACAGTATCAGGCCAGCCTTTTGTACAAGGGCGTGGCGGGCAGTGCTGCGCAAAACGATGACCAATCCTAAGGCGCGGGTATGAGCGGGCAGCTTGCCTTTGATCTGGGCCAGCGAAACGGCTTTGCGCGGGATGATTTTTTTCCGTCCGCCAGCAACCGCGCCGCTTTGGCAATGGTGGATGGCTGGCAAGGCTGGCCATCAGGGCGGATGCTGCTGATTGGCCCGCAGGGCGCGGGTAAGACGCATTTGGCGCATATTTGGGCGGGCATGTCGGGCGCGCAGATGGTGGGCGCGGCGGGGTTGGCCAGCGCCGATTTGCTGGGTCTGGCCAGCGCGGGGGCGGTGGTGGTGGAAGATGCCCATGCCCTGCCGCGCGCGGGCGAAGAGGCGCTGTTTCATCTGCATAATCTGATGTCTAATGCGGGGCATTTGCTGATTACCGCCCGCACGCCGCCGCGCGATTGGGGGCTGGTGCTGCCTGATCTTTTCAGCCGTATGCAGGCCATGCCCATCACCCAGCTTGCCGCCCCTGATGAAAGCCTGATCGCTGCGGTTTTGGTGAAACTGTTTGCCGACCGCCAAATCACCGTGCCGCCCAACCTGATTGCCTATCTTGCCCCGCGCATTGACCGCAGCATTGGGGCTGCGCGCGATATTGTGGCGGCACTCGATGCGCGGGCCTTGGCGCAGGGGCGCTCGGTGACCCGCGCGCTGGCGGCTGATATGCTGGATAAGCCCGCGCTGGACAAGGATGCGCTGGACAAGGACGCAGTGGGCTGACAAGCTGTCACCTCCCCGTCACATCTTTTGCATAAAGCCCCGCCCATGACCCAAGCCGATTTTCTGCACGCCTCCTTTCCCGCCCCCGTGGATGCGCCTGCCGCAGACCTGACGGGGCCGCGCCGCTTTTTCAACCGCGAACTCAGCTGGCTGGCGTTCAATTGGCGCGTGCTGGATGAGGCATCGAACCCCGCCGTGCCGCTGCTGGAACGGCTGCGGTTTTTGTCGATTTCGGCGACCAATTTGGACGAGTTTTTCACCGTGCGCGTGGCGGGTTTGCGTGCCCAAGTGCGGGCCAATAACACCACCCTGTCCGAAGATGGCCGCAGCCCTGCCGAACAATTGGCGCTGATCCAAACCAATGCGCGCCGCCTGATGCACACCCAGCAAGCGGTGTTCAACAAGCTGCGCAAGTTGATGGAGGCCAAGGGCATTACCATCTGCACCCGCAGCAAGCTGACGGCCAAGGATACCAAATTTCTGGAAGAGCATTTCTTGGCCAAGGTGTTTCCAGTTCTGTCCCCGCTGGCCATTGATCCTGCCCATCCGTTTCCTTTTATCCCCAACACGGGTTTTTCATTGGCGCTGGAGTTGGAACGCGAAACCGACCATCGCACGTTAAAGGCGCTGCTGCCTATTCCCACGCAGATTGCCCGCTTTGTGCCCCTACCCTCGCGCGAGGGGGAGGCGCGGTTTTTGCCGCTGGAAGAATTGCTGCTGATTCATTTGGATATGCTGTTTCCAGGCTACGCCGACCGTGGCCACTGCCTGTTTCGCGTGCTGCGCGATAGCGATTTGGAAGTGGAAGACGAGGCCGAAGATTTGGTGCGCGAATTTGAATCGGCGCTGAAACGGCGGCGGCGCGGCGATGTGGTGCGGCTAAAGATCAGCTCTGGCGCGCCGCCAGAGTTAAAAGCAATGATTATGGAAGAACTGGCCGTTTCCCCCGATGAAATGGTCGAGGTGCGCGGGCTGCTGGGCGTGGCAGATTTGAAAGAACTGGTGCTGTCGAGCCGCCCAGATTTGCTGTGGCCGCCCTTTGCCCCGCGTGTGCCCGAACGGATCGAAGACCATGATGGCGATATGTTTGCCGCCATTAAGCAAAAGGACATGCTGCTGCATCACCCCTATGAAAGCTTTGACATGGTCATTCGCTTTTTAGAACAGGCGGCGCGCGACCCCAATGTTTTGGCGATTAAACAGACCCTGTATCGCACGTCTTGGGACAGCCCGATTGTGGCCGCCCTGTGCGAGGCGGCCGAGGCGGGCAAGTCTGTGACCGCCTTGGTCGAGTTGAAAGCCCGCTTTGACGAGGCTGCCAATATCCGCCAGTCGCGCCGCCTTGAACGGGCGGGGGCGCATGTGGTGTATGGGTTTATCCATTACAAAACCCATGCCAAAATCAGCACTGTGGTGCGGCGTGAAGGCGAAAATCTGGTCACCTATACCCATTACGGGACGGGCAATTACCACCCGATCACGGCCAAGATTTATACCGATTTGTCGTTCTTTACCTGCGATGCAGCCTTGGGGCGCGATGCGACGCGGGTGTTCAATTACCTTTCGGGCTATGTTCAGCCGCAAGGGCTAGAGAATTTGGCCATCTCGCCCATTTCGCTAAAACCGCGCCTGTTGGAATTGATCGCCGCCGAGGCGGATCATGCCCGCGCGGGGCGGCCTGCGGATATTTGGGTCAAGGTCAATTCGCTGATCGAACCCGAAGTGATTGACGCGCTTTATGCCGCCAGCGGGGCAGGGGTGAAGATCAACCTGATCGTGCGCGGCATTTGCGGGCTGCGCCCAGGGTTAAAGGGGCTATCGGAAAACATCCGCGTCAAATCGGTTGTGGGGCGCTATTTGGAACATTCGCGCATTGTCTGCTTTGGCAATGGTGGCGGCTTGCCATCGGGCAACAGCCGCGTGTTCATCTCGTCCGCCGATTGGATGGGGCGCAATCTGACGCGGCGGGTGGAAACGCTGGTCGAAATCAATAACGCTACAGTAAAGGATCAAATCGTGCGGCAAATCATGGCCGCTAACCTTGCGGACGAAGCGCAAAGTTGGCTATTGTCGCCCAGCGGCAGCTATCAGCGCGACCTTGCCCCAGCGGATGGTAACGCCTTTAACTGCCACAGATTTTTTATGGAAACGCCATCGCTTTCGGGGCGTGGCACCGCAGGCGGGGAAGATGCGCAAGTTTTGGCATAAGGTGTTGCTGCCACGTAACGGCAAAAGCGGGCCGTTTGGCAGTGATCTGTTCGCAGACCCTTCGGCGCGGGCGCTTTCGAAAGTGGGTGTTGTGGATGTTGGGTCAAACTCTGTCCGTATGGTGGTGTTTGACGGCGCGGCGCGCAGCCCTGCCTATTTCTTTAATGAAAAGGTGATGTGCGGCCTTGGCAAGGGGCTGGCGCAGACGGGCGCGCTGAACCCCGACGGCCGCGTGCGTGCGCTGGCGGCACTGCGCCGTTTTGCCCTTCTGGCCAAGGGGATGGAGGTGGAAACCCTGACTGTCGTGGGCACGGCGGCGGTGCGCGAAGCCTCTGACGGGGCCGCATTTCATGCCGAGGTTCTGCGCGAGACGGGTCTGAAGATTTTGATCGTGGACGGCGATGAAGAGGCGCGGCTTTCGGCGCAGGGCGTGCTTTTGGGCTGGCCACAGGCCGAAGGTGTGGTCTGCGATATTGGCGGCAATTCGATGGAACTGGCCCGCATAGGCGAGGGGAAGGTGGGCGCGCGCCTGTCCACCGCGCTGGGCCCGTTTCGGCTGCAACAGCATTCCGATGACCCCGCCGTGCGCGCGGTGCATATTGCCGCTTTGGTCAAATCGGCCGTGGCAGAATTGTCTTGCGCAGGTCAGCGGATTTATCTGGTGGGCGGATCGTGGCGTGTCATTGCGCGGCTGGATATGGAACGGCGCGGCTATCCGCTGACAGTTTTGCACGAATACCGCATGGATGTGGCGGGGCTATTGGAAACGCTGGACTGGATTGCAAAATCTGATCTGGCCAGCCTGCGCGCGCGCACGGGCACTTCGGCGGAACGTATGGAATTGGTGCCCATTGCCTGCGAGGTGCTGCGCGCCTTGGTGCAGATCGCCCAGCCCAGCGGCATTGATGTATCGGCCTATGGTATCCGCGAAGGGCTGCTGTACGAACAAATGCCCCCCCATTTGCGCGCGCGCGATCCGCTTTTGGAAGCGGCGCGCATGGCCGAAAAAACCCAAAGCCGCCTGCCGGGCTTTGGCAAGAAACTATATGAATTCTTGCTGCCGCTGTTCGGCGATGCCAGCGCTGAACGCCTGCGCCTGAT
>JAIXVS010000241.1 GCA_027482795.1 Rhodobacter sp. | reverse complement strand
TGCATATCGATGAAAATCTCGCCCAAACGCCCATCGCCATATTCGCCCGTGCGCAAATACACTTTGTGCCCGCCGACAATGGCCTTTTGGGTGTAACCCTTGCGGCGTTCTGGCAGTTTTTCGCGGTTGGTGCGGATGATGTCGCGGTAGATGATTTTCTCGACAATCTTTTCGGCCAAAACGGCGGCCTTTTCTTGGGCAGAGCCTGTGGCCAGAATTTCTTCGGCCTCTTCATCATCTTCGACCAAGGCCGATGCCAGCGGTTGGCTCAGTTTCGATCCATCGCGGTACAACGCGTTGGCTTTGATCCCCAGCGACCAAGACAGTTCATAGGCCGCCAAAGTCTCGCCAATCGTCGCCGAATTCGGCATGTTGATGGTTTTGGAAATCGCACCCGAAATGAACGACTGCGCCGCCGCCATCATATGGATATGCGCGTTCACTGACAGATAGCGCGTTCCCTTTTTGCCGCAAGTATTGGCGCAATCAAACACATTGTAGTGTTCCACCTTCAAATGCGGCGCGCCTTCCAGCGTCATCGTGCCGCAAACATGGTCATTCGCCGTATCAATCTGCGCCTTGGTAAAGCCCAAATGGCGCAGCAGATCAAAGGTGGGATCGTTCAGCTTATCTTCGGGAATGCCCAAGGTGCCTTTGCAGAAATCGGCCCCCAGCGTCCATTGGTTGAACACAAAGCGGATGTCATAGGCCGATGGCAGGGCAGCCTCGATCTTTTCAAGCTCGCGCGCGCCAAATCCGTGGCCGATCAGCGCCGTGGTGTTGATGCCAGGGCAATTGCCGATGCTGCCATGGCCCACGGCATAGGCGACAATCTCTGCCGCCTGCGATGTGGAATAGCCCAGCTTTTCCAACGCCGCAGGCACGGATTGGTTGATGATCTTGAAATACCCGCCGCCTGCGAGTTTCTTGAATTTGACCAGCGCGAAATCGGGTTCAATCCCCGTGGTGTCGCAATCCATCACAAGGCCGATCGTGCCCGTGGGCGCGATAACGGTGGTTTGCGCATTGCGGAACCCGTGCTGCTGGCCCAAATGCAGCGCCTCATCCCATGCCGAACGTGCCAAGGTGATCAGCTTTTGGTCGGGGCAATTGGCCGCGTCCAGACCAACGGGGTTGACGTTTACCCCCTCAAACGCGCCCGTATCATGGGCGGCGGCGCGGTGGTTGCGAATAACGCGCAGCATGTGTTGGGCGTTGCGGGCATAGCCCGAAAACGCCCCCAATTCGCGCGCCATTTCGGCAGATGTCGCATAGCTGACGCCCGTCATCAGCGCGGTCAGCGCGCCGCACATCGCGCGGCCCTCGACGCTGTCATAGCCAAGGCCCATGTTCATCAGCAAGCCGCCGATGTTGGCATAGCCCAGACCCAGCGTGCGGAAATCATAGGACAGTTGTGCAATTTCCTGACTTGGGAACTGCGCCATCATCACCGACACTTCCAGCGTTACCGTCCACAGGCGCGTGGCGTGAATATAGGCCTCTGCCTGAAACTTGCCATCTTTGTGAAAGGTCAGCAGGTTCATCGAGGCAAGGTTGCAGGCGGTATCATCAAGGAACATGTATTCCGAGCAGGGGTTAGACCCACGGATCGCGCCATCTTCGGGGCAAGTGTGCCATGCATTGACAGTGTCGTGAAACTGAATGCCTGGGTCGGCGCAGGCCCATGCGGCATGGCCCACCTGATCCCACAACTCGCGCGCTTTGACGGTTTTGGCAGTTTTGCCATCGGTACGGCGGATCAGCGCCCAATCGGCGTCATCCTTTACCGCTTTCAAAAACGCATCCGTGACGCGCACAGAGTTGTTGGAGTTTTGGCCCGAAACAGTAACATAAGCCTCTGAATCCCAATCCACATCATAGGTGGGAAATTCGATGCTGGTGAAGCCCTGCTTTGCATATTGCAAAATGCGGTTGGTATAGGTGTCGGGGATCATCGCCTTTTTCGCAGCTTTGATCGCCGCTTTCAGGGCTGGGTTTTTCGCTGGGTCAACCGAGGCTTCGCTGCTGCCATCCCATGTGCGAATGGCGGTGAAGATATCGTTCAGCCGCAGCTCGTGCGCCTTGGAACCCGCCACCAGTGAGGCCACCTTTTGCTCTTCGATCACTTTCCAGTTGATGAATTCTTCGACATCGGGGTGATCCATATCGATGATCACCATCTTGGCCGCGCGGCGCGTGGTGCCGCCCGATTTAATAGCGCCAGCTGCGCGGTCGCCAATTTTCAAAAAGCCCATCAGGCCCGAAGATTTGCCGCCGCCCGACAGTTTTTCCCCCTCGCCGCGCAGGGATGAAAAGTTCGTACCCGTGCCCGAGCCGTATTTGAACAAACGCGCCTCGCGCACCCATAAATCCATGATGCCGCCATCGCCCACCAGATCATCTTTGACCGATTGGATAAAGCAAGCATGGGGCTGGGGGTGTTCATAGGCGCTGGACGATTTGGTCAATACGCCCGTTTCATGATCGACATAATAATGCCCTTGGCTGGGCCCATCAATGCCATAGGCCCAATGCAGACCCGTGTTGAACCACTGCGGCGAATTGGGCGCTGCCATTTGATTGGCCAGCATAAAGCGCATTTCGTCATAATAGGCGCGCGCGTCGGATTCGGTGGTGAAATAGCCGCCCTTCCAGCCCCAATAGGCCCAAGCGCCTGCCAAACGGTCAAACACCTGTTTCGCGCTGGTCTCGCCGCCAAAATGCTGTTCGGCAGGCAGGGCTTTCATCGCGGCGGTATCGGGAACCGAGCGCCACAAAAATTCTGGAACGCCCTTTTCCCTGACCTTTTTCAGCGCGGCGGGCACCCCTGCCCTGCGAAAATACTTTTGGGCCAGAACATCGCCCGCAACTTGGCTCCACCCAGCTGGCACTTCGACGGCATCGTTGCGAAACACCACAGACCCATCGGGGTTGCGAATTTCTGATACAATGGTCGTAAACGCCATCGCGCCATAGGCGCCGCTGTCTTCGGTGGTGAAGTTACGTTCTATTTTCATTGCCCCGTCCTTTACATGCAGCCAATTCTGGCCTTGTTTCACAGGCGAATTACCGCCAATTTTGGCGCCTTTGCGGCATGTTTGGACGCAAAACGAAATGGCACTGCCCGCGTTTGGGTGTGTTCATCCGCTCGTGTTGCTGCCCCACATGCCCCAGATTTAGTGTCTGCTGGCGATTGATCCCCAACATGGGGTAAATCGCGGGGGGCTTCAAACGATTTATTTTCATGTCGGCACACATTTTGGGCTTGACTGCCCGCCAGCCATTTTCCCGCTGCGGGTGATCTGCCGCGAGTTGATTCTGCGCCGCGCCTATGCCCGCTTTCCGTTACGGCAAATCTTGCAACAAAATCGCACTTCTAGGGGGCATGTTTAAGATTATCAGTGAACTTGCCGCACCCGCGCCCGCGCTGCGCCGATGTGAATTTGATCGAATCACCTACACTTTTTCACAGCGGCTAGCCTCCATTTGTCATTTGCGCTATGCCGAAAACTTACGCAGAAAAATGCAATTGGGCGCTGCGCGCAGGAATTTTGAGAGCATGAACGATAATTTGAAGGGCAGTTTGCTGATGATTGCAGCGATGGCCCTGTTTGCCATTGAGGATATGTTCATCAAATTGGCTGCCGTGGGCCTGCCTGCGGGGCAGATCGTGTTTATCCTTGGGGCCTGCGGTGCGCCGCTGTTTTTCCTGCTGGCATGGCGCAGGGGCGAGGCGATTTTTACCCGCGACGCCCTGCATCCTGCTGTTTTCGCACGCAATTTTGGCGAGATGGTCGGCACGCTGGGCTTTATCATCGCCCTTGCCGCCCTGCCCTTGGCGCTGGTTTTGGCGGTGATGCAAGCCATGCCATTGGTTGTGACCATGGGGGCGGCGCTGTTCTTGGGCGAATCGGTTGGATGGCGGCGCTGGAC
>JAIXVS010000178.1 GCA_027482795.1 Rhodobacter sp. | reverse complement strand
GCCCGCCATTTAGAACATTGGCCGCGTTATTGCCTGTTAGAATATTGTCCAGCGCATTGCCCGTGCCATTGATCGCATCGCTGCCCGTCAGTGTTAGCCGTTCAACAAAACGCACACCAGCATAGGCATCCAAGTTAAAGCTCACGCTGCTGAATACCGTATCGACCCCGCCCGCATCTGCACTGCCGCGGATCGAGGTGGTCTCATACACGCGGTCTTGCAGGCTGTCGACAAAATAACTGTCGTTGCCCGCCCCGCCCAGCATCGTATCGTTGCCAGTGTTGCCGTCCAACTCGTCACGGCCATCGCCGCCAAAGACCAGATCGTTGCCCGCCCCGCCGTCAAACGTATCATCCCCCGCGCCCAAGGTGACGACATCATCGCCAATTCCTGTGGCGACGGTATCCCCGCCATCTCCGCCCGTTAGGGTGTCATTATCGGCAGGGCCTGTCAGATCCAGATCGGCGGTAAAGCTGTGGCTTTGTGTTGCGGTGTTGCCAGCCGCATCAAAGGCGCGAATGGTAAAGGAATTTAGCCCATCCACTGCCGTCAGAACAGATGTCCAAGTGTTGCCATTTTGTGTGGCCGCGCGGCCCCCAATAGTCACGTTGACGGGCGCACCATCAATTGTGACCGAAATGGAAACGCCGCCTTCGGCCTCGCTTGCGCCCACGATGGTATCTGCGCCCGATATCCCTTCAATCACAGGGGCCGAAACTGTAGGTGCGACTGTATCGATGGTCAGCACCAGAACAGTGCTGAGCGGCCCCGCGTTGCCTGCCACGTCCACCACCTGCGCGGTATAGCTGTGCGTGCCGTCGGCCAGTGTTGCGAGCGTAAATGGCGCATGTCCCTCTGGGCTGGCCTGCACAGTGCCAATGATTGTGCCCGTGCTGTCGCGCAGCAAAACCGTGGCCCCACTTTCTACCGTAGCAGCTATTGTCGGTGTTCTGTTCGACGTGATGGTATCGCGCGGGTCTCCCGAGTTCGAACTTCCTAACAACACGAATGCCGAAGGGGCGGCGGGGGCCACAGTATCCACCGCTTGGCTGGCCGTTGTCAGCGGCGATCCGTTGCCCGACGCATCCTGCGCCGCATTGGCGCCCAGCGTAATCTCAATCGGGCTGGTCGAATTGGTGCTTGGCATGACCTCCAAAACATACTGACTGCCATCACTGCCGACATCTGGGGTCAGCCCCAGAACGGTGCCGCCCGTGACGGTGAAATCGCTTAAGGCCAGCCCCGTCACTGCCTCTGAAAAGGTCAGTAAGAACCGAACAGCACCGCCATTGATATTTGCAATGCTTGCCACGTTATCTGTGATGATCACGCTTGGGGCAGTAACGTCCTCGTTTGCATCCGTCACGCTGACGGTGATGGTCTGGCTGTCCGTCAAGCTGCCATCGCTGGCCGTGACCACAACCTCATAGCCGTTGTTCGTGCCTGCATCTGTAGGGGCTTCGAAGTTCGGGGCAGAGACGAACGACAGCGCGCCTGTGGCGGCATCGATCTGGAACAACGCAGCGTCCGCCCCACCCGTGATGGAATAGGCAGGGGTGGTCAGGTCTGGATCAGTCGCAATCACAGTGGTGACCGCCGTGGTATTTTCCGCCACCGACACGCTGGCCGTCGCCCCACCGCTGTTAGAAGTGATTGTGGGTGCCTCGTTCGCGCCAGTCACGCTCACAGTGATGGTCTGGCTATCGGTCAAGCTGCCATCGCTGGCCGTGACCACAACCTCATACCCGTTGTTGGTGCCCGCATCTGTCGGGGCCTCGAAGTTCGGCGCAGTGCGGAACGACAGCGCGCCCGTGGCGGTATCGATCTGGAACAGCGCAGCGTCCGCCCCGCCATTGATGCTGAAGGTCGGCGAGGTCAGGTCAGGATCAGTCGCGGTGACGGTGGTGACCGCCGTGGTGTTTTCCGCCACCGACACGCTGGCCGTCGCCCCGCCGCCGCTCGAGGTGATGGTGGGGGTCTCATTGGTATCGGTCACGCTCACGGTGATGGTCTGACTGTCCGTCAAGCTGCCATCGCTGGCCGTGACCACAACCTCATACCCGGTGTTGGTGCCCGCATCTGTCGGGGCCTCGAAGTTCGGGGCGGTACGGAACGACAGCGCGCCTGTGGCCGCATCGATCTGGAACAGAGCGGCATCTGTCCCGCCAGTGATGGAAAAGGCAGGGGTGGCTAGGTCTGGATCAGTCGCGGTGACGGTGGTGACCGCCGTGGCATTTTCCGCCACCGACACGCTTGCCGTGGCCCCGCCGCCGCCCGAGGTGATGGTGGGGGTCTCAGTGGTATTGGTCACGCTGACGGTAATGGTCTGGCTGTCCGTCAAGCTGCCATCGCTTGCCGTGACCACAACCTCATACCCATTGTTGGTGCCCGCATCTGTCGGGGCCTCGAAGTTCGGGGCAGTGCGGAACGACAGCGCGCCTGTGGCGGCATCAATCTGGAACAGCGCCGCGTCCTCCCCGCCTGTGATGCTGAACGTTGGCGAGGTCAGGTCTGGATCAGTCGCGGTGACGGTGGTGACCGCCGTGGTGTTTTCCGCCACCGACACGCTGGCCGTCGCCCCGCCGCCGTTAGAGGTGATGGTGGGGGTTTCGTTGATATTGGTCACGCTGACGGTGATGGTCTGGCTGTCCGTCAAACTGCCATCGGACGCCGTGACCACAACCTCGTACCCATTGTTGGTGCCAAAATCGGTGGGGGCCTCGAAGTTCGGGGCAGTGCGGAACGACAGCGCGCCCGTATCCATGTCGATTGTAAACAGCGCGGCATCGGCCCCGCCTGTGATCGTGAAGAATGGCGTTGTCATATTGGGGTCTGTCGCAACGACCGTTGTCACCGCAAGTGAACTTTCATCCACCGAAACGCTGGCGGAGTCCCCCCCGCCATTCGAAGTGATCAGAGGGGCGGCATTTGACGACGGGTCGATAGGCAAGTCGAAAACGCGCATGAATGCGCCTTGGTCATCACCCGCGCCATTGCCCTGCCAGCTGACGGCCAAATCACCATTGCTAAGTTCGATCAAGGAATTGTAGGTTGGAACTTGATTGTTCGCAGTGGTTTGGTTGACCAGAACGGCAATGCCTTGCGGGCTGCCATCGGTGTCAAAACGGCGCATATAGGTGCCCGTGCTTGCCCCATCAGACCCACCCCCTGCCGACCACAGCAGCACAAAGCCGCCATCGCGCAAAGCGACGGCATCATGGGCGCGCTGTGGAAAGGAACTGCTTTGCGCACTTACCAAAGATTCGGCGCGCAAAACCGTGCGGTCTGCGGCGAAAATTGTATAGTAGATCCCCGGATCAGACGGGTTACCATGCACGACGACAAAGCTGTCATCGGCCAGCACTGCCAAAGCGTGATCGCGCCCGCCGTCCCCTGCAAGCTGCACCGTACCACCCTGCGCAACGCCCGTTGGGCTGTAGCGCTGGATATGCACGCCCGATCCATCAAAAGGATCCCAGCTGACAATAACAACGCCGCCATCGCTGAAGGCATCAATAAGGGGGCTCGCCTCGCGCGAGGTGGTTGAATTCACTGTCAAAACGCCCGAAAACGCTGTGCCATCGGCGTTAAAAACCTGCGCCTTGGCATGATCGCCCGTCTCGTGCCACGAAATTGCATAGCGCCCATTCGCCAGCAAAGTGACATTCGGATTGCTTCCATTCACTTCGACCACGACATCGGTATTGCCCGAAATACGCACGCCATTGGCATCAAACCGCGCCACGGATACACCGCCCGTGCCGTTTGAAAAGGCCAATACAACCGTTCCATCCAAAAGTTGCACGCCGCTGGCAGAGGCTTCTAGACCCGTGCTGAGGGTGACTTCGACGCCGACTGCATTGCCCGCGTTATCATATCGCTGGCCCCGTAGCCCAATCGAGGCGCCCGCATCTTGCCAAACGGCAAGATAGCCATCCGCAAGCTGGATCAGACTGGGCCCCGCCTGAAAGCCCGCGGTTGTTGTGTTGACAAGGGTTTCGCCCGTCAGCGCGGTAGGTGCAAGCCCGCTGACGATATTGTCGGGCACGTCAAACAGCCGCACTAAAGCGCCGTCGTGATCGATGACGCTTCCGTTTACCTCGCTATACCCATGCCAGCCGACGGCAATATCGCCATTTGGCAGCTCGATAATCCCGTTCCAGCGCGGTGTTTGGGTGCCCAGAGTGGACACGTTGACCAAAAACTCGGCCCCATCTGGATTGCCCAAGGCATCATAACGCCGCGCATAGGTGCCAGAGCCGTTGGCATCCGCACCTTCCCTCAGCAGCACGAAACCGCCGTCTGACAGCGCCGTGGCATCATAGGCGCGCATCGATCCGCTGGTATTTGACACAAGCTGCGCGGCCTGTGCCACGGTGCCATTCTGGTTATAGATCGTGGCAAATAGCCCTGTTTGCCCCGTCGTGCCGTGCAGGACGACAAACCTGTCATTCGACAAAACCGTCACCGCATTGGCCTGATTGCCCGAGCCTTCGATCAAGAAGTTGCTTGTTGCCGTGCCAGCGCTGTCATAGGTTGTGACCCCGACACCCGTACCAGAAAATGGGTCCCACGAGGCAACGACAAAGCCGCTATTGCTGAACCCATCCACCAGCGGAATAAATTCAGAGACATCAGCCGCACCCGCGTTTGGTTTTTCCAAAACAGATGTAAGGGCAAAACCGCTTGAGTTAAAAATCTGCACGCGGCCCTGCCCATCGGTTCCATGCCAGCAGGCCACAAAGTTGCCATTGGCCAGCAGCGTCAGATTGGGCTGCGAAGAATTGGTGGCCAAAACCACGTCCGCGCCCAACCGCGTACCCGAGGCATCAAAGCGCGCCAGAACGGCACCATTGCCGTTGTAATACCCCAAGACCAGCGTGCCATCGGCCATTTGCACCCCCGATGGGGCATTCGCGTTGGCATTGTTTGTAACAGTGAAGGAACTTCCAACCGTTTGCCCTGCGATATCGTACCGCTGGCCCATAATCGTCCCGCCGCCGTTTGAATATAGGGCTAAGAACCCATCGTTCAGCCGCACCAAATTGGCCTCGCCCTGGTAGTTGTTCGTGTTGCCAAGGTTGACCAGAATTTCACTGGTGATTGGGGTAGGGGCGGCCATGGGGTTTCCTTCATCCTTATGGAGCGATCAGATAAAACCCAACCCGTATGGTTCACAAAAACTATACGTAAGATATTTCATAAGACCGAAAGGACAGTCTCACCTGTGGCACCAGATTTCAAATTAATTCTGATGACCAAAAAGGGGTTTGCTATGTTCGGCCCGCAGGCGCGCGACATTGAGACGGGCGGCGCGGACACAAGAAGGCACACCATAAATCATTGAAATAATTATAAATTTTTCAAAGTATTTGAGGGAATGTTTGAAAAATCTGCGCCGTAGCGGGGCAGGGGAAATTCATGTTGCTGCGGAAAATCTGGCAAAATTTGCCCAGAAACCGCCGCATTTTTGCCATCTATCGTGGCTGAATTCAGCAGCGCCACTAAATGCAGATCAGGTGCACTCAGCGGCGCGAAAATATCCGCGCCGCAGGCAAAATTCTTTCAAAATGGTTAAGGCGCAGCGGTGCCTTTACGTGAATTTCGGGCCGCAATAGCCCGAAACTGTTGACTGATTCGCAACAATATGCCCGCAGGCCCCTATTTTTCGGGGATCAGCCCCTTAGGGCTGAACCGCAGCACCAGCAGCAGCACCAGCCCCAGCGTGATCAGGCGCAGATGGGGGGCTGCTTCGATCAGATGGGCTTTCAGTGCGCCATCGGGCAGGGGCATGGTGATATAGCCCATCGCCACGGGGCCTGCGTTTTCCACGATCAGCCACAGCCAGCCCAGCAAAAGCCCGCCCAGCACCGCGCCCCAGTTGTTGCCCGACCCGCCGACGATGACCATGACCCAGATCAGAAAGGTAAACCGCAGGGGCGTATAGTTTGACGGGGTCAGCTGCCCCTCCATCGAGGTTAGCATCGCGCCTGCCAGACCCACCACGGCAGAGCCGATGATAAACACCTGCAAATGGCGCGACTTGATGTTTTTGCCCATCGCGGCGGATGACACTTCGTTATCGCGGATCGCCCGCATCATCCGCCCCCAAGGGCTGTTGAGCGCGCGTTCAGAAAAATAAATCAGCACCAGCAAAACCGCACCAAACACAAGCAGATAGAGCAGCTTGACTAGAATGGTGGATGCCTCGACGCTTTCAAAACCCCAATTGGCCGCCTGCGCCACAAAGGCGGGGTCGGCCTGCAAATCCACCTCGTATGGCACGGGCCAAGGGCGGGGCAGATCGATAATGTTCTTCACGCCGCGCGCCAGCCAGTCTTCGTTCTTCATCACGGCCAGAATAATCTCGGCAATGCCAAGGGTGGCAATTGCCAAATAATCAGACCGCAGGCCAAGCGCGACCTTGCCAATCGCCCATGCGGCGGCGGCGGCAAACAGCGCGCCCACAGGCCAAGCCAAGATGGATGGCAGGCCCAGCCCGCCGATATTGCCAGCAGTGGCAGGGTCAAACGCCTCAATCGCAGTAACGGCAGGGTCAAGAATGGCGCGATAGGCGAAAAACCCCGCGCCCAGCAGCAAAATCATTGCCGCCCGCCGCGCCGTTCCCGCCGCCATGCGGTTGTACAGGTACACCGCCGCCGCAATCAGCGCGACGCCAAAGGCCAGCGCCGCCAGCAGGCGCGGCCCGCCTGCGGCCCAGCCTTCGGGCACGGGTTGGCCAGACACCAGCACCACCGCCAGCCCGCCCAGCGCGACCGACCCCATGATCCCCGTCGAAAACAGCCCCGCATAGCCCCATTGCATATTCACGCCCAAGGCCATGATCGCGGACAACACCCCGATGATCAGGATTTGAAGGCTTAGGTTCCAGCTTTGGAAAACGCCCGTGGCCACAAACAGCAGCGCCACGCCCGCAAACATCAAAAGGTTGCGATTGTTCATCCTACTTCCCCTTAAATATGCCCGTGGGCATAACCAGCAGCACCAAGATCAAAATCGTAAAGGACACGGCGAATTTGTAATCGGTCGACAGCAGTTGCAGCAGCCCATCGGGGGCCATATCGGCGCTTACCAGATAGGTGACGATTTTCTTCCACGCATAGGTGACGAACACCTCGGAAAAGGCGATGATAAAGCCGCCTGCAATTGCCCCCAGAGGGCTGCCAAGCCCGCCCACCACCGCCGCCGCCGCCATGGGCAGTAGCAGTTGGAAATAAATGAACGGGCGGTAAGATTTATCCAGCCCGTACAGCGTGCCCGCAATCACGGCCAGCGCGGTGGCAATAATCCACGTAATCGCCACCACACGTTCGGGGTTGATGCCCGACAGCAGCGCCAAATCTTCGTTATCGGAATAGGCGCGCATCGATTTGCCCGTGCGGGTGCGCTGCAAGAACCAAAACAACGCCGCCACGCAAACTGCCGCCACAATGACGGTAATCAACGTGGTTTGCTTTAGCGCCAAGCCTTCGGCCAAGCCTGACCATGCCTTGAAATCATTGGGCGCAAGGATCATCCGCGCGCCATCGGCGAAATCTTGTTCGGCGGGGCCAATAATCACCCGCGTCAACCCGTTCATCACAAACATGACACCCGTCGAGACAATGACCAAAATAATCGGCGCGGCCTTTTGCGTGCGGTAAAACCGATAGACCGCGCGGTCTGTCGCCAGAACAAAGGCGCAAGTGATGGCAATGCCAAAGGGCAGGGCGATCAGCGCGGTGGGCAGCGGCCCTGCCGTGATGCCCGCGCTTTGCAGGGCCCAAGTAATCAAAATCACCCACATCGTGCCAAAGGCCATGGTGTCGCCATGGGCAAAGTTGGAAAAGCGCAGCACTGCATAAACCAGCGTCAACGCCAGCGCGCCCAAGGCCAATTGGCTGCCATAGGCCAGACCCGGAATGAACACAAAATTCAAAAAGGCTACTAAAGCGTTCAGAATATCCATGCCTTAGCCCCCAAGGAAAGAACGGCGCACATCGGGGTTGGCCAACAGCTCTGCCCCCGTGCCCGTGAAACGATTTGCGCCCTGCACCAGAACATAGCCCTTATCGGCGATCTCTAGCGCTTGGCGCGCGTTCTGTTCCACCATCAAAATCGAAATCCCCGTGCGGGCGACTTCGATGATGCGGTCAAACAGCTCGTCCATCACAATGGGCGATACCCCTGCCGTAGGCTCGTCCAACATTAACACCTGCGGCTGGGTCATCAACGCGCGGCCCACGGCGACCTGCTGGCGCTGCCCGCCAGACAGTTCCCCCGCCGCCTGATGGCGCTTTTGCTTTAGGATGGGAAACAGATCATAGACCTGCGCCATAGTGTCGGCGATCTCGTCCTCGCGAATGAACGCGCCCATTTCTAGGTTTTCTTCCACCGTCATGGTCGTGAAAATATTGCTGGTCTGCGGCACAAATCCCATGCCCTTGCGCACGCGCGCCTGCGGGGACAGGCGCGTAATATCCTCGCCGTTCAGGCGCACCGCGCCACCGCGCAGGTTTAGCATTCCGAACACGGCCTTCATGGCGGTGGATTTGCCCGCACCATTGGGGCCGACGATCACGGCAATCTCGCCCTTTTCCACGGCAATGGTACAGCCGTGCAAAATATCCGCCGCGCCATAGCCGCCCGTCATGCCGTCGCCAATCAAGAAAGGTTCGCCCATCACTGCGTCCCTTTCATTTTGGTACAAATACCTAAATTCGCCGCATCACACATGCGCGGCCTCCTTTTTGTTCTTTAGCCCCGTGCCCAGATAGGCCTCGATCACGCGCTCGTTGTTCTTCACCTCGTCCACGGTGCCCTCGGCCAAAACCTTGCCTTCGGCCATGCAGATGACGGGGCCGCAGATGCGGGCGATGAAATCCATATCATGTTCAATCACGCAGAACGTATAGCCGCGCTCTTTGTTCAGGCGCACAATCGCATCGCCAATGGTGTTCAGCAGGGTGCGGTTTACGCCTGCGCCGACCTCGTCCAGAAACACAATCTTGGCATCGGTCATCATGGTGCGGCCCAGTTCCAGCAGCTTTTTCTGCCCGCCCGAAATGTTTCCCGCCTTTTCATCGGCCAAATGGCTGATGGTTAGAAATTCCAAAACCTCATCGGCCTGCGCGCGAATGCGCGCCTCTTCTGCGGCAACAGCCCCGCGCCGAAAGCAGGCGTTCCACAGGCTTTCACCTGTTTGATTGGGCGGCACCATCATTAGGTTTTCGCGCACCGTCATAGATGAAAATTCATGCGCAATTTGAAAGGTGCGCAGCAGCCCGCGCGAAAACAGCACATGCGGCGGCAGGCCCGTGATATCGGCCCCATCCATCATCACGCGCCCCGAAGTGGGCGGCAGTCGCCCTGCAATCACGTTAAACAGCGTGGTTTTTCCCGCGCCATTTGGGCCAATCAGCCCCGTGATAGACCCCGTTTCAATGCGCAATGATGCGCCATCAACCGCGCGAAAACCGCCGAAATGGCGATGCAGGTCTTGCACTTCGATCATGTCATATCCCTGTCGTCGTTTTTGGTCGTCGTTTTTTTGGTCGTCTGGGCCGCCTCTGGTGAGCGGTTTTTGCACAAACGGCCCGAAGCAATGCCTCGGGCCGTCCGTTTGGGTTATCCCCGCAGATTAACGATACTGAACGGTTTCGAAAGCGCCGCCCTTAACTTCGTATTCGCGGTAGCTGCCTGCCGATTCGCCTGGGCCAACCAGCTCAACGCCCGTTGCACCCATATAGTCGATATCGGTGCCAGCAGCGATCAGATCCAGTGCCTTTGCCAGCTCGCCTGGCAGAATCACTTCGCCTGGTGCGTTGGCCAGATCCATAACTTTGGTCGTCCAATCTTTCGATTCGGTCGAACCAGCAGCTGCCATTGCAAGTGCAATCAGCGCCGCTGCGTCATAGCTTTCAGGTGCGAAAGCCGAGGTGCCGTCTAGGCCACCTGCTGTCGCAATTTCTTTGAACTTGGCCGAACCTTCGTTGTCGATACCAGGCAAAGCGCCAATCGTGCCGTCAAGCGGTGCGCCGATAGCCTCGATCAGGCTGTCGCCATACATGCCGTCCACCAGATAGAACTTGCTGAATGCGCCAGCGTCCAAAGAACCTTGGATCATGCCTT
>JAIXVS010000207.1 GCA_027482795.1 Rhodobacter sp. | reverse complement strand
GTTCCGCAAAACCGCCCGCAACTTTAACCCACCTGCGGCGACCGCTGGAAAAGTGTGCATCGCCGAGGTCGAGGAAATTGTGCCCTTGGGCAGCCTTGACCCCGACACAATCCACCTGCCAGGCATCTATGTGCACCGCATCATTCAGGGCCAGCACGAAAAACGCATTGAACAGCGCACTGTTCGTAAGAAGGAGGCGTAAGCTATGTGGGACCGCAACCAAATGGCCGCCCGCGCGGCGCAAGAATTGCAAGATGGTTGGTATGTGAACCTTGGCATCGGCATTCCAACGCTGGTGTCCAACTATATTCCTGCGGGAATAGAAGTGACTCTGCAATCGGAAAATGGGATGCTGGGCATGGGGCCTTTCCCGTATGAGGGCGAGGAAGACGCAGACCTGATCAACGCAGGCAAGCAGACCATCACCGAATTGCCGCAGACGGCCTATTTCGATTCTGCGCAATCTTTCGCCATGATCCGTGGCGGCAAAATTGCCATGGCGATTTTGGGCGCGATGGAAGTGGCCGAAAACGGCGATTTGGCGAATTGGATGATTCCGGGCAAGCTGGTCAAAGGCATGGGCGGCGCGATGGATTTGGTCGCAGGCGTAGGCCGTGTGGTGGTGGTGATGGATCACACATCCAAAACGGGCGAATCCAAAGTGCTGAAATCCTGCACTCTGCCGCTAACAGGGCGCGGCGTGGTCAACCGCATCATCACCAATCTGGGCGTTCTGGATGTGGTGAAGGGCGGGCTAAAGATTGCGGAATGCGCAGATGGCGTCAGCGAGGCAGACTTGCGCGCCGCGACGGAAGCGACAATCGTAGGTTAAACGCGACCATATGGCGCGCGCAGTGCTGGTCTGCGCCCTTTCTCATCAGGGAAGGGCGCAGAGCTCATTATTGCGCCAGTTGCTGCGCAAAAAACGGCTCTGGCCCCTCGACTTCCGTCAATGTCTTGCCCGTGATCTGCCAAAACCGCGTGCCCACGGTGCGGATGAAATGGCGGTCGTGGCTGACCAAAAGGCAGGTTGCCCCGACATCGCACAGTTCGGATTGCAGCGCCTCTTGCCCTTCGATGTCCAGATGGTTGGTCGGCTCGTCCAGAACATAGAAATTCGGGCGGGCAAGGCGCAAAAGCAGCATGGCAAGGCGCGCCTTTTGCCCGCCTGACAGGGCCGAAATGCGGCGACCCTGCCAATCGGCGCGCATCCCCGCGCTTGCAAGCAAACTGCGCGCGGTACTATCTGCTTCGGTCCATTTTGTGACCAAATCAAAGGGTGTGGCGGTATCTGGCAACTGGCTTAGATGTTGATCGCTATAGCCCAAGGCCAAACTGGGCACCGCCTTGATCGGGCTATCCCCGCCCAAATGGGCCGTTTCAATTGCTGCCAAAACCGCGCGGATCATTTGGGTTTTGCCTGCACCATTGCTGCCCAGCAGCACCACGCGGTCGCCCTTTTCAATCCATTTCTGGCCCGTGTTAAACAGCGCCCGCCCATCTGGCGCAGTGATCTGCCCCCCATTTAGCGCCAGCAGCGCCTTGGCATGGGTGCCCGAATTTGCCAGCTTTATCGCCCCCGCGCTGCGTTCCAAATGCGCAGGGCGCGCAGCGGTTTCGATTTTATCGGCCCGTTCTGTCAACTGTTTGGTTTTGGTGACAAGCAGATCCGATCCTGAATTGATGCCAATATTTTTCAGCTTGGCCGCCTGTTTGCGCAACTGTTCGGCGCGGGCCATATCGTTTTCAAAGCGGCGACTGTCGGCCAGATCAGATTTATCCAACTCGGCACGCGCTTGCGAATAGGGCAGGGGATAGGTGCGGCTGGCGCTGTCGCGCAAAAACAGGGTTTCGGTGGTCACCGCATCCAGAAAAGCGCGATCATGGCTTGTGACAATCACCCCCACATCGCGCGCCAGCCCCATCATCCAGCGCTGCAATTGGCCAATGCGCGACAGGTCAAGATGGTTCGTCGGCTCGTCCAGTAAGTACAGATCAGGTTCCGTCACCGCCGCACGGGCCAAAAGCGCCGTGCGCTGCCAGCCGCCCGATAGCGCGGCAAGTGCAGTCTCGCGGATGGAATCTGGAATGGCCAGATCATCCAGTACCACATCCACGCGCCATCCTTCATAATCGGCAACCTCGTCTGGCAATGCGGCCAGAACGGCGGCGCGCAAGGAAAGGGGCAGCAGCGCGGATGGCACATCCTGCGCCACGGCCGCGCATTTCAGTCCGCGCGCGCGGGTTACATCGCCGCTGGTCGGAGTAAGGTCACCCGCCAAAACCGCCAAAAGCGAGGATTTCCCCCGCCCATTGGCAGCAACAAGGCCAAGGCGATTGCCCGCCTGAAGCGAGAAATTCAGATCAGAAAACAGCGGCAGGCCGATGGTCAGCGACAGGGCACGGGTGGCGATAAGGGTCATGGTTTGCTCCAATAATAAAAAAGCAGCGGTTGCTGCGGTTTGGGCAAACCTGCGCGCGAAGGGTTAGATCGTCACATTGGTTCGCCCTGCGTTTGGCGCAGGGCATCAGCAGGGCCGGGGCGGCGTTCCTTGGTGAAATGCGTTTTCATGGGGGGGATTTTTGCAAATGCGGGGGGGATTGGTCAACCCCTTTGCAGTTTCACAGGCTCGCTGCGCCCCAGCCGCAAGAAATGCGCCATATAGGGTTTTTCGGCATCCTCTGACCGCGTGGCGGCGAACAGGCGTTTGGTCACGGTCTGCGGGCCAAGGGGGCGCGTGATGTAATCGGCGTGGGTTTTGATATCGCGCAAAACCCAATCGGGCATCACTGCCACGCCCCGCCCTGCGGCAACCAGCATTAAGATAACGGCGGTCAGCTCTACAGGCCGCGTGGCGGCGGGTTCTACCTTGGCGGGGGTCAACAGTTCGGTGAACACATCCAGCTTATCGCGGGTAACGGGGTAATGCAGGATGGTTTGGTCGCGAAAATCTGCCGCCTGAATATAGGGTTTTGCGGCCAGCGGGTGGGTAGAGGCGGCCACAAAAACGGGGTGATAATCAAACAGCGGGTGGAAAGTAACGCCATCAATCGCTTCGGGGTTGGACGATATCACCAAATCCACCTCTTCGCGCACCAATGCGGGAAAGCTGTCAAACGCCAGCCCTGCGCGGATGTCAACGTCCACTTCGGGCCAAGAATGGCGGAACATTTCTAGCACGGGAAACAGCCAGTCAAAACAGGCGTGGCATTGAATGGCAATATGCAGCCGCCCCGTTTTGCCACGATGCAGGGCGGAAAATTCATCCTCCAAAGCGGTGATTTCGGGCAAAATGCGGTCAGCGGCGCGCAAGAGGCGCATCCCTGCGGCGGATAGGGTCATCGGGCGAGACCTTCGGGCGAACAAGGCCATGCCGACCTGATCTTCCAGCCCCGCAATTTGGTGCGAAAGGGCCGATTGGGTAACATTCAGCACCTCGGCCGCTTTGGCCAGCCCACCCGCCTGCGCAATGGCGCGGATAGATCGCAGATGGCGAAGTTCGATATACATGGCGCGCACCTCATGTTATATGTGAATAATATGAATTAGACTCATATAACGCGATATGGGATAAGGTGGCAAGTCAAAGGAGCCTATCATGACCGCGCCGCGTATCAGTTTTGAATTCTTCCCGCCCCAAGGCATCGATGCCAGCTTTCGCCTATGGGATACCGTGCAGGCGCTGGCCCCCATGCGGCCCGAATTTGTGTCGGTAACCTATGGCGCGGGCGGCACCACACGGAAATTGACGCATGAGGCGGTGGTTGCCATTCAGCGCAATTATGGGCTGAACGTGGCGGCGCATTTGACCTGCGTGGATGCAACGCGCGCCGAAACCCTAGAAATTGCGAACGCCTATGCGGATGCTGGCATCACCGAAATCGTCGCCCTGCGCGGCGATGCGCCCAAGGGGGCGCAGCGGTTTACCGCCCATCCCGATGGGTTTGCATCCTCGGTCGATCTGGTGGCGGCGCTGGCGGCAACGGGCAAATTCACCATCCGCGTTGGGGCCTATCCTGAACCCCACCCAGATGCTGGCCATGCAGGGGCAGATATTGAACACCTCAAGCGCAAGTTTGATGCGGGGGCGACCAGCGCCCTGACGCAGTTCTTCTTTGACCCCGACACGTTTTTCCGCTTCCGCGATGCGGCGGATCGCGCGGGGATCACGGGCAAAATCATCCCTGGCATTTTGCCCGTGCAAAGCTGGGAAGGGGCCAAACGCTTTGCCGCCCGCTGCGGCGCGCAGGTGCCCGCAAAATTGGACGAGGCTTTCAGCCGCGCGGCGCGCGATGGGCGCGAGGCCCTCTATTCCTTGGCGCAGTGCACATCGCTGTGCGAACGGCTGATTGCGGGCGGGGTGGAAGATTTGCATTTCTACACGCTAAACCGCCCAGACTTGACCCGCGATGTGGTGCGCGCGTTAGGTGTTAAAGTGGCGGGCATTACACCTGATGTGGCGCTGGAAAAGGTTGCATAACCCCCAAGCTTCTCTCCCTGAAAATTGGGGGATTGGGATGCAGCTTTGCCAGCGTTACAGCCAGTGCGGGGCGCAGGGAAACCTGCGCCCCCTTTTTGTCTTTTGCGCAGGGGGCTTTGTGCTGCTAATGTGGCTCAAACCCGCAAAGGATGCCCGCGATGAAGCCTGTTTTTGTGATGAATGGCCCCAATCTGAACCTACTTGGCCTGCGCCAGCCCGAAATCTATGGGGCTGAAACGCTGGCCGATGTTGTGGCGGGCCTGACTACATTGGCGGGCGATTTGGGGCTGGCGATTGAGGCGATGCAATCAAACCACGAGGGCGAGATTGTGGAAATGATCCACCGCGCACGCAGCGCTGCGGCGGGGATTATCATCAACCCTGGGGCCTACAGCCATACATCGGTGGCGATACTGGATGCGCTGAACGCCTATGAGGGGCCAGTGCTGGAAGTGCATATCACCAATATCCACAAGCGCGAGGCGTTTCGGCACCACTCCTTCGTGTCGGCCCGCGCGGATGGGGTGATCGCGGGGTTTGGCACCATGGGTTACGGTCTGGCGCTGCGGCGGATGGCGGCAGTTCTGGGAGTTTAGGATGGCGGGCCGGGCGCATTAGGTATTTGGGCCAAAATGAAAGCGCGTTTTTCATGGGCCAAGGGGGCGCGGCTGTTGCATGGCGGCGCGGGGGGTGAGGCGGATTTGCGCCGTGCCCTGTCGGGTGCGCCCTTTCGCATTGGCGGAACGGGCGCTTTGGAGGCGGGGGAGGGGGAGTTTGAAACCCTCACCTCGGGCAGCAGCGGCGCGCCGCGCAGGATAGTGCGCAGTATGGACAGCTGGATTGCCAGTTTTGCCGTAAATGCGCGGCTGTTTGGCATTGGGCGCGGCGCGCGCGTGGCGGTGCTGGGGGGGCTCGAGCAATCGCTTTCCCTCTATGGCGCGGTTGAGGCGCTGCATTTGGGGGCGGATTTGGCCGCTTTGGGGGGGATGGCTGCGCGCGCGCAGACCCGCGCGCTGGACGGCGTGGATGTGGTCTGGGCCAGCCCTGCGCAGCTGCGCTTGCTGTTGGCGCAGTCAGACCTGCCCCGCGTGGGCCGTGTGATTGTGGGCGGATCAAAGCTGGACTATGGGCTGCGTGCCGCCTTGGGCGATGTGCCCGTTACCGAGTTTTACGGCGCGGCGGAGGCGAGTTTTATCACGATGGCGGACGTCAGAACGCCCCATGACAGCGTGGGCGCGCCCTATGCGGGGGTGGATTTGG
>JAIXVS010000130.1 GCA_027482795.1 Rhodobacter sp. | reverse complement strand
CCTGCGGCACATGGCCAACCGAACTGCCACAGGGCGTGACGGGCGAGCATATCGGCAACCCCGTGCGGGCCGCTGTGCTGGAACGTGCGGGGGCCGACTATATGCCTCCAGGGGATTATCCGATGAGCCTTTTGGCCATTGGCGGCAGCCAAGCCGCGCGCGTGATTTCCGATGTGCTGCCTGCCGCTTTGGCAAGCCTTCCGCCCACGCTGCGCGCCCATATCCGCATTGCCCACCAAGCCCGCCCCGAAGATATGGCCCGCGTTGCCCAAGCCTATGCCGCCGCAGGCATCCGCGCCGAAGTAGAGCCGTTTTTCGCCGACATCCCCCGCCGCATGTCCGAAGCGCAGCTTGTTATCTCGCGCGCGGGGGCGTCCAGCATTGCGGATATCTCGGTCATTGGTCGCCCCGCGATCTTAATTCCCTTCGCCGCCGCAACAGGGGATCATCAAACCGCCAATGCGCAGGGTTTGGCCTCGGCAGGCGGCGCGGTTTTGTTGGCAGAAAGCGCAGCCAGCCCGCAATCCCTATCTGCTGAAATAGCATCCATCCTGACCGACCCGCGCGCCGCGCGCAGTATGGCCGCAGCCAGCCTAGCCGCCGCCCGCCCAAATGCCGCCCGCGATCTGGCCGATCTGGCCGAACATTTAGCCCAATGAGCCTGCCATGAACCCCACCAAACTGCCGCTTGAACTTGGCCCTATCCACTTTATCGGCATGGGGGGTATTGGCATGTCTGGCATTGCCGAGGTGCTTCTCAACCTTGGCTATACGGTGCAGGGATCGGACGCGAAGGCCAGCAAGATCACCGATCGGTTGGTGGAATTGGGGGCCACCTTTTTCGAAGGCCAAGCGGCACAGAATGTGGCGGGCGCGGCAGTGGTTGTGATGTCTTCGGCAATTAAGGCGGGCAATCCCGAACTGGAAGAAGCGCGCCGTCGCAAGCTGCCCGTGGTGCGCCGCGCCGAAATGCTGGCGGAACTCATGCGCCTGCGCAGCAACATCGCCGTGGCTGGCACGCATGGCAAAACCACGACGACGACGATGGTGGCAACGCTGCTGGATAAGGGCGGATTTGACCCGACGGTGATTAACGGCGGGGTGATCCACGCGTACGGGTCCAACGCGCGGGCGGGGGCGGGCGAATGGATGGTGGTCGAGGCGGACGAAAGCGACGGATCGTTCAACCGCCTGCCTGCAACCATTGCGATCATCACCAATATCGACCCCGAACACATGGAACATTGGGGCAATTTTGATGCTCTGCGCAAAGGGTTTTATGACTTTGCGTCGAACATTCCGTTCTATGGGCTGGCGGTGTGTTGCACCGATCACCCCGAGGTGCAGGCCCTTGTTGGCCGCCTGACGGACCGCCGCGTTGTGACCTTTGGCTTTAACGCGCAGGCTGATGTGCGGGCGGTGAACCTGAGGTATAAGGCAGGGGTTGCCCATTTCGACGTGGCCTTGCAGGCCGAAGGCACGGTGATTACAGGCTGCACCTTGCCGATGCCGGGCGATCATAATGTGTCGAACGCCTTGTCCGCCGTGGCCGTTGCGCGTCACCTTGGCATGGCACCCGATGCCATCCGCGCGGCCCTTGCGGGATTTGGCGGCGTGAACCGCCGCTTTACCCGCGTGGGCGAGGTGGGGGGCGTGACGATTATCGATGATTACGGCCACCATCCTGTTGAAATTGCAGCCGTTTTGCGGGCCGCAAGGCAGGCGCTGGCGGGCACGGGGGGGCGGGTTATTGCCGTGCATCAACCCCACCGCTACACCCGCCTGCATTCGCTGTTTGAGGATTTTTGCACTTGTTTTAACGAAGCGGATTCAGTTGCCATTGCCGACATTTACGCCGCAGGCGAAGACCCGATTGCAGGGGCAGGGCGGGATGATTTGGTCGCAGGGTTAATTGCGCATGGGCACCGCGATGCATCCGCGCTGCAAGGTGAAAATGACCTCGCACGCCTGTTCCGCGAGAAGACGCGGGCGGGGGATATGTTCGTGTGTTTGGGCGCGGGGAGCATTTCGGTTTGGGTGAATGCGCTGCCTGCCAAACTGGGGTAGGGGCGGGAGTGCAGGCCGCCGAACCCTTATTCTGAAGGGTTTTCGGCGTATTGCGGGCGTATGTTATCCGTATGTTTTGTGTATTGCATCCGTAACTACAGATGTATGATGGCCGAATGAAGGGAAGCGCCAACACGCCCCGCTAGACAACCCAAATCCCCCCCGCCATACTCGCCCCAAAGGGGTGGGGTATGGCGGATATTGAGATCACAGATGAGGCCAGCCTAGAGGCTTGGTTGAAGACGCGGCCCCGCAGGGATGCCGAGATCATCGCCTTTCGGGCTGCGGCACGGGTGTTCCCGCTGTGGGGGCGGGCGATGGAGGAGGAGTGGGCGGTTAAGGGTGGAATGTCGGCCACCCACTTTATGCGACCATTGCTAATTTTAACGGAAAATTTGGCATCTAAAGTCACTGTGAAATATTCTCTTGAGAACCTTTATGACGCGCGAACTTTAGAAGACGCAGCTTTTTCCGCGATTTCTTCAGCATATACATTACTGAATTTGACACCGTTTTATACAGTTGATCCATTATTGCCTAAGGAAGATACTTTCGTCACTTCTGACGGATTAAGCTGGGAAACTATTAAGGTTATGCAAGCGATTTTTAGTGCAAGGGCCGCGGTTGCAGGTACTGAATTGAAACGCGATGGAACATGGTGGCTCGATGGGTCATTTGACCATTCAGGCCGTTTATCGAATTTTACCATTGCCACTTGGTTAGGCGAGTTTTATCGGCAAATCGATCTGGATTGTCAGCGGCTAACCACTCATCAAGTCGCAGATATGAATGTTCTTGCTTCGGTTCCCCTTTGGTCTGGACGAATCTCGGACTGGTTTCGATTGCCTGACAAACGCACCCGCGCCATATGGGCCAAAGACCCTGCCACTTGGGCGTTTTGGGAAAAGTGGTGGGATGGGGTGATCAGCGGCGATATGCCCTTTGCCGAGGGCCTGCTGCGCGATGTGGCTTTGATCGAGGATGACATCTGGCAAGCAGGGCCAAAGGCGGTTGCGGAGGCGATTGACAAGCTGATAACCGCCCGTGCCCTTGCCATGACGGATAACGGCGAAAGCGTTGAGATCAACCCCGAAACGGGCAAGCTGCGCCTTGTTGGGGCAGATACTTTGCCCCCCGACATCGACCGCTATGCGCGGCGCAAAATGGCCAAGGCGCTGGCGCTGTGTGAAGGCGAGCTTTCCAACCAATATCGCCCCTTAGATGTCCCCCTCCGCATCATTCGTGCGGCGCTGGGTGACATCGAAAACCTGCCTGTTGAGTTGTTCGATGCCTGCGCCAGCGCAAGCCGCATGACGGCAACTTTGGTGGAGACGCAGTCCATCCCCGCGCCCGAACAAGACCCGCTGATTGGTGAATTCGTGGCAAGCCTGCGCGAAACGGCGGCGGACATTCTTGCGGCGGATACAAACACGCAAGACATTCTGACCAAGCGCAAAGCGGTGACGGGCAACGATACATTGATTGCCCATGCGGGCGACATCAACATCGTCGTGGGTCAAATCGTGGTGGTATCCGAAGGTGCGCTGCAACGCATGTTGCCCGAAAACGCTGACGCTGCCTTGAACCCGAACGCGCATCCAGAAGAACGCAATGTTGGGGCGTATAAGCTGGCAAGTCGGCTGTTGCGTATACACGGGAAAATTCGCGAGATTGGCGGAACCATTAGTGATTACAAAGAAGTAGCGGGGCTGGTTAAGTTATTATGGGCCAATCCCACTTTCCAAAGCGTGATTGCTGCAATTCTGAAATACCTTGGTTTGGGCTAACAGTTACGCGCACTTTCTTGGCCCGGAATCAAGGCGCTTTAGCGCCGCCGGGCCGCGCACTCCCTCCCCCCGGGAGGGCGCGATGCGACGGGTGCCAGCAGAAATTCGGGGGAAGAAGGGGCTGCCATAAAGTGCCTAGAACAGGCGTTGGCGCGCCATCCCGAGGGAGTGCGCGGCCCTGCGACTGTTCTTTTCCCCCATCTTGCCCGCGCCCCTATTCCCCATTATCAACCACCCCATGACCCAGCTTCCCACCCCGCGCGGCCAGCTTACCCCCAATCGCCCCCTAGCCGAGCTGACATGGCTGCGGGTGGGCGGGCCTGCTGATTTTCTGTTTCAGCCTGCTGACGCGGATGATCTGGCGGCGTTCCTTGCGGCTTTGCCGCCCGATACCCCAATTTTCCCAATGGGTGTGGGCAGCAACGTTATCGTGCGCGATGGGGGTATTCGCGGCGTGGTTATTCGCCTTGGGCGGGGGTTTAATGGTATCGATATTGATGGCGATATTGTCACCGCTGGGGCGGCGGCGTTAGATGCGCATGTGGCCCGCCGCGCGGCAGAGGCGGGGTTGGATTTGACCTTTTTGCGCACCATTCCTGGCAGTATTGGCGGGGCGGTGCGGATGAATGCGGGCTGTTACGGCAGCTATGTGGCCGATCATTTGATTGACGTTTCGATCATCACCCGCGCGGGGCAGGCCCAAACCCTGCTGGCGGCTGACCTGCATCTGGCCTATCGCAGCAGCCAAATTCCAGAGGGGGCGGTTATTACTCAGGTGCGATTTCGGGCCAGCAAGGGCGACCCTGCCGCGCTGGATGCAAAAATGACCGACCAAATCGCCAAGCGCGATGCCAGCCAGCCCACGAAAGACCGCAGCGCAGGGTCTACCTTTCGCAATCCTGTCGGACATTCCAGCACGGGCCGCGCGGATGACACGCATGAGTTAAAGGCGTGGAAGGTCATCGATAATGCAGGAATGCGCGGCGCAACCATAGGTGGCGCGCAGATGTCGCCCATGCATTCCAACTTTTTGATCAACACAGGCGGCGCATCTGCCACAGATTTGGAAGAATTAGGCGAGTTGGTGCGAAAAAGGGTTTTGCAATCGCAAGGGATCGCGTTAGAGTGGGAAATAATGCGGGTGGGTGAAGCTGTAGCGAAACCTTAGTCGAATCTGGCCGCACAAAAACAATAATCACGCGCCCTAAGGTGCGGATGAGGCAGCAGAACTATGGCAGGTGGCCCCCCAAAGGCAGCCTCCACAATTGCAGTATTGATGGGCGGCCCCTCGGCAGAGCGGGAGGTTTCCCTATCGTCTGGGCGCGAATGCGCCACTGCGTTGCGGCAGGCGGGATATGATACGGTCGAGGTCGATTGCGGCCCCGATCTGGCCAGCCGCTTGCGCGAGATTAACCCCGATGTGGCCTTTAACGCCCTGCATGGCCGTTGGGGTGAAGATGGCGCAGTGCAGGGCATTTTGGAATGGCTGCGCATTCCTTATACGCATTCGGGGATTTTGGCCTCGGCCCTAGCCATGGACAAGGCCCGCGCGAAGGAAGTGTTCGCCCGCGCAGGCTTGCCCGTCGCGCAATCGGTTTTGGCGGCGCGTGAGGCGGTGGAAGCAGGGCATATCCTGCCGCCGCCTTATGTGGTCAAGCCCAATAACGAAGGCTCGTCTGTTGGGGTTTATATCGTGCGCCCTGGCAGCAATGCGCCACGGCTGGCGCAGACCATGCCCGAAACGGTTATGGTGGAAAGCTATGTGGCGGGGCGGGAATTGACCGTGGCGGTGATGGGGGATCGCGCGCTATGCGTGACTGATATCATCACGACAGGCTGGTATGATTATGACAGCAAATATAAAACGGGCGGGTCGCGGCATGTTTTGCCCGCAGACCTGCCGCCCGAAATCACCGCCGCTTGCCTAGATTACGCCCTGCGCGCGCATGATGCGCTGGGGTGCCGCGGGTTGTCGCGCAGCGATTTTCGCTGGGACGAGGCGCGGGGGCTGGCTGGCCTGATCTTGCTAGAGGTGAATACGCAGCCTGGCATGACGCCCACCTCGCTTGCGCCTGAACAGGCGGCGCATGTTGGCATCAGCTTTCCGCAACTCGTCGATTGGCTGGTAAAGGATGCATCATGCAATCGGTGATCCGCCGCCCGCGCCATATTCGCCCTGCCGCGCCCGCGCTGCGCCGTGATCCTGCCCCGTCGCGGCTTCAGTATCGCTGGCAGCGCCTGTGGCTGCGGCCATTTTGGCGTTTCAGCTTTCGCGTTTTGCTGCCCTTTGCCATGCTGGCGGGCATAGCGGGCCTTGTCTGGTCAGACCCTGCGCGCGCGGGCGCGATCAAGGCGCATGTGGCCGCCATGCAAAACGCCGTGCAAAATCGGCAAGAGTTTATGATGACAACCCTGTCGATCGAGGGCGCGTCCCCCGATTTGGCCGATGCGGTGCGCGGCAAGTTAAAGGTGACATTGCCCATGTCGTCCTTTGATTTGGATTTGGCCGCCCTGCGCGAGGTTGCCCAAAGCCTGCCCGCTGTGGCCGAGGCGCAGGTGCAAATTAGGTCTGGTGGTGTTTTGCGCGTGCTGATCACCGAACGGGTTCCCGCGCTGGTCTGGCGCAAGGGTGAAAACCTGATCTTGGTGGACAGCGATGGCCACCCTGTCGCCGCCCTGCATACCCGCAGCGACCGCGCCGATTTGCCCCTGATTGCAGGGCAGGGCGCGGATGAGGCCGCTGGCGAAGCGCTGGACATTCTGGCCACGGCTGGCCCCATTTCGCACCGCATCCAAGGGTTGGTGCGCATGGGTCAGCGCCGCTGGGATATTGTATTGGATTATGGCCAGCGCCTGATGCTGCCCGCCGAAAACCCCATTGCCGCGCTGGACCGCGCTTTGGCGCTGGATCAGGCTGAACGCCTGTTTGACCGCGATATTTCTGCCATAGACCTGCGCTATGGCCCCCGCCCTGTATTGCGCCTTGCCCCCTATGCCATGACCAAACGCCAAGAAAGCCTTGGTCTTATCAAACCAGTGGAGAGTTCCCTATGAGCGATTTGTATCACTCGCAGCGCGCCATGCGCGATTTGCGCAAAGCCGCCCTTCAGCGCGGCGTGATTGCCATTTTGGATATAGGCACAACCAAAATTGCCTGCCTGTTCCTAAAGTTTGATGAAAGCGCGCGCGCCCGCGGCATTGATGGCGTGGGGCCTATGGCGGGGCAAAGCAATTTCAAGGTGATTGGGGCGTCTACCACCCGATCGCGCGGCGTGCGCTTTGGCGAAATCTCGATGATGTCAGAAACTGAACGCGCCATTCGTACGGCTGTACAGGCCGCGCAGAAAATGGCCAATGTGCATGTAGGTCACGCTATTGTCACCTTTTCGGGGGGCGAGCCGCGCAGCTATGGGCTGGCGGGGCAAATTGAAATGCAAGGCGGCGAGGTTTCGGAACAGGATGTCGCGCGCGTGTTGGCCGCCTGTGATGTGCCCCATTTGGGGGATGGGCGCGAGGTGCTGCACGCCCAGCCTGTGAACTTTGCGCTGGATCATCGTTCGGGTCTGGCCGACCCGCGCGGGCAGGCGGGCGGCGTTCTGGCCTGCGATATGCATCTTTTGTCAATTGACGCGGACGTGGTGCGCAATGTGCTGTACTGCGTGGGGCGCTGCGATTTGGAAGTGGCGGGCATCGCCTCGTCCGCCTATGTTTCTGGGGTGGCCAGCCTTGTAGAGGATGAGCAAGAACTGGGCGCCGCCTGCATCGATATGGGGGGCGGGGCGACCAGCGTTTCGATTTTCATGAAAAAGCATATGATTTTTGCCGATAGCGTGCGCATGGGCGGCGATCATATCACATCTGATATTTCAAAGGGCCTTAGCGTGCCAATGGCCGTGGCCGAGCGGATGAAAACCAAACATGGCGGCGTTTTGGCCACTTCGATGGACGACCGCGAGATGATCGATATGGGCGGGGATAGCGGCGATTATGAACATGATATGCGCCAGATTTCCCGCACCGAATTGATTGGCATCATGCGCCCGCGCGTGGAAGAAATTTTGGAAGAAACCCGCGCCTGCCTTGATGCGGCGGGTTTTGACAGCCTGCCGTCGCGCCAGATCGTGCTCACAGGGGGCAGCAGCCAAATTCCAGGCCTTGACGATTTGGCCGCCCGCATTTTGGGCCAGCGCGTGCGCATGGGCCGCCCGCTGCGCGTACAAGGCCTGCCGCAGGCCGCAACTGGCCCTGCCTTTTCCAGCGCCGTGGGGCTATGCCTGTTTGCGGCCAACCCCCAAGACGAGTGGTGGGATTTCGAAGCCCTGCAAGCGCCTTATCCCGCGCGCAGTTTGCGCCGCGCGGTGCGTTGGCTGCGCGATAATTGGTGACACAATAGGCAGGTTACACGCCTAAATGTATGAAAAGGACAAAATTCTGCACTAGATTGTGTCTTTTACCACATTTTTCGCGTGACGTGGCCCGAATCTGTGGATAGAATCGGGGGTAAGATCAAAAACCGTGTCAAGTAAAAGATACGGAAAAGGCGAAAAGACAACGAAGTAACCAAGGAACGGGGCAACCTTTTCCAAAAAGAACGGGCAAAACCATGGCGCTAAACCTTATCCATACTCCTGAACGGGCCGATCTAAAGCCGCGCATCACGGTGTTTGGCGTGGGTGGCGCGGGTGGAAATGCCGTCAACAATATGATCGAGCAGCAGCTAGAAGGGGTCGAGTTCGTGGTTGCGAACACCGACGCGCAGGCCCTTCAAAACTCTCGCGCCCCGATGAAAATTCAAATGGGTGCCAAAGTGACCGAAGGGCTGGGCGCAGGCGCGCGCCCTTCGGTTGGCGCAGCAGCAGCAGAAGAAACGATCGAAGAAATCGTTCATCAATTGGCAGGTGCACATATGTGCTTTATCACTGCGGGGATGGGGGGCGGCACGGGAACGGGCGCGGCCCCCATCATCGCAGCGGCCGCGCGCGAAATGGGCATTCTGACTGTGGGGGTTGTGACCAAACCCTTCCAGTTTGAAGGCAATAAGCGGATGAAACAGGCCGAAGAGGGCATCGCCGCCCTGCAAAAGGTTGTTGATACGCTGATCATCATTCCCAACCAAAACCTGTTCCGTTTGGCCAACGAACGCACCACCTTTACCGAAGCTTTCGGCATGGCGGATGACGTTTTGTATCAGGGCGTTAAAGGTGTGACTGATCTGATGGTGCGCCCTGGCCTGATTAATCTAGACTTTGCCGATGTGCGCGCTGTGATGGACGAGATGGGCAAGGCGATGATGGGCACGGGCGAAGCATCGGGCGATGACCGCGCGCGCCAAGCCGCTGAAAAGGCCATTGCCAACCCGCTGCTGGATGAAATTTCGCTGCATGGCGCAAAGGGCGTGTTGATTAATGTCACGGGCGGGCCTGACCTGACCTTGTTCGAATTGGACGAGGCGGCCAACCTGATCCGCGAAAAGGTGGACGAGAACGCCAATATCATCATCGGCAGCACGCTGGACCCCAGCATGGCAGGCGTTATGCGCGTGTCTGTGGTGGCCACGGGCATTGATGTGCAGCAAGGCCGTATGGATGCACCCGCACCGCGCCGCGGAATGGCCGAGCCGCTGCGCCCCGCAGCCCCTGCGCCCGCACCAGCCCCCGCGCCCGCCCCTGCCGAAGATCTTTTTGCCGCCAGCGCGGCAGCGTCGCCCGTGTTTAAGCCAAGCTACGCCCCCCCACGGCGCGAGCCTGAAGATATGCTGAACGACGATCTGCCGCCCATGCCAAAGGCAAGCGAACGCTATGCGCCCCCTGCGCCCACCGCGCAAATCTATGAAGAGGATGACAGCCACAACTTCGTGGCCCCCACAGCGCGCAAGCCAGGCTCGCCCTCGCCCGAAGCATTGGCGCGTTTGCAGGCAGCTGTGTCCAAATCCCCCAGCGCCGCAGCGGCCCCGCGCCCCAGCTTGGGCGGTCAGTCTTCCCCAATGGCGCGCCCCACGCCAGCCGCGCCGCGCCCTAGCTTTGAAAAACCCGCAGAAAAGCCCCGCTTTGGCATTGGCAATTTGATTGGCCGCATGTCTGGCGGCAGCGAAGGCAACGAACGCGCCCCCGCACCGCGCCCCCGCCCTTCGGTGCCGCAAGGGTATGATGATGAGCAGGACCTATCTTCTGACCATGAGAAGATTGAGATCCCAGCCTTCTTGCGCAGACAAGCAAACTAACCCATTCAGATATAACGGTAAAAGCCCTCACCCTTTGGTGGGGGCTTTTTGCTGAGGCCCCGTGTTACATTTGGTCACAATCTGTGAATTGTGATGAACCCCGCCTGCGGCTAAACCTAACTCGTGATTGCTGCACTGCGGCGGCGAATCGCAATCGGGGATTTAGGCGTTTATGGCACGGCAGCAAACATTGGCACAGTCGATCGAATTTACGGGCTTTGGCCTGCATTCGGGCGCGCCTGTGCGTATGGCCTTGCTGCCCGCTGCGGCAAATGCGGGAATTCAGTTTATCCGCACTGATGTGATGGGGGCCGATCAAATCGTTCCTGCGACGTGGGATAGCGTTGTCCCATCGCGCCTGTGCACCTTGGTTGCCAATGGGGACGGGGTTTCCGTTTCGACCATCGAACATGTCATGGCGGCGCTGGCGGGCTGCGCCATACAAAACGCCATCATCGAAATTGACGGGCCTGAAGTGCCCATTTTGGACGGCTCGGCCGCGCCATTTGTGGCGGCTATTCTAGAGGCTGGGATTACCCAGCAGGTTGCGCCCCTGCGCGCAATTGTGGTGAAAAAACCAATTGAACTGCGCGAAGGCGATGCGTTTGTGCGCCTTTCGCCTGCCGATATGCTGGAAATCGACTTTGAAATTGATTTTGCAGATGCGGCCATTGGTCGCCAAGCGTTGGCGCTGAATATGGCCAATGGCACCTTTGTGCGCGAACTGTCCGACAGCCGCACCTTTTGCCGCAACTCGGATGTGATCGCCATGCGCGCGCGCGGGCTTGCGCTGGGCGGCACGCTGGAAAACGCGGTGGTCTTTGATGGCGACCGTGTGCTGTCGCCTGGCGGTTTGCGCCACGATAACGAACCTGTGCGTCACAAAATGCTGGATGCTTTGGGCGATTTGGCGCTGGCGGGCGCGCCGATTTTGGGCCGCTACACAGGCTATCGTGCGGGCCATGCCATGACCAACGCCCTGTTGCGCGCGCTGTTTGCCGACCCATCGGCGTGGGAATGGGCCGAGGTTGAGCAGCAAATTTTCGGCAAATTGCCTGGCGTTGGTGTGCACCTTGGCGATATTCCGCGCGCGGTTGCCGCCCAATAACCACTTTGCGCGCTTTTGTGCCCATTTGCATGACAAAGCCGTTTTGCGCACTGCAATTTTATGTGTTAGCTAGGGGCAGATGACGCGTCCCGCGCCTTTGGTTTTGGCGGGTTGCGCATAATGGGGCTTGGGGTATGACGATCAATCGTTTCGGAACAGCAGTGCGCAACCTTCGTTTTATGGGGGTTTTTGCGCTTGTCGCTGCGCTGGGGGCCTGCGCCGCGCCCACGCAAGAGCGCGCGCTGGACACCTACACCGCAGAGGAAATCTACACGCGCGGCGAGCTGATTCTGGAAGGTGCGGGCAAGCCTAAAGATTCTTTGCTGTATTTTTCAGAGGTCGAGCGCCTGTATCCCTATACCGAATGGGCCAAGCGTGGGTTGATTATGCAGGCCTATACCCTGCACAAAACCAAAAAGTATGAAGAGGCGCGCATTGCTGCACAGCGCTATTTGGATTTTTATCCCGGCGAAGAAGATGCCGCCTATGCGCAATATTTGCTGGCCCTGTCGTATTACGACCAAATCGATGAAGTGGGCCGCGATCAGGGCCTGACCTATCAGGCACTGCAAGCCCTGCGCGTGGTGATCGAACAGTATCCCGACAGCGAATACACCAAATCGGCGATTTTGAAATTTGATCTGGCCTTTGACCATCTGGCCGCCAAAGAAATGGAAATTGGCCGCTATTATCTAAAGCGAAAGAATTACGCGGCTTCGATCAACCGTTTCCGCACTGTGGTGGCCGATTTTCAGACCACATCCCACACACCCGAGGCGCTGCACCGCCTTGTCGAAGGGTATCTTGCCTTGGGCCTGAACGACGAGGCGCAGACCGCAGCGGCGATTTTGGGCCACAATTACCAATCTAGCCCCTTTTACCAAGACAGCTTTAACCTGTTGAAAAATAACGGTCTTTCGCCCGAATCAAAGGGCAATAACTGGCTGGCGTCGATTTACCGTCAAATGATTAAGGGCGAATGGTTATAGGGTCGGGTCATGCTGCGCGTTCTTGATATCCGCGATGTGCTGATCATCGATCGGTTGACGCTGGAGTTTTCTGGCGGTCTGAACGTGCTGACGGGCGAGACGGGGGCGGGCAAATCGATTTTGCTGGATGCTTTGGGGTTTGTGCTGGGCTGGCGCGGGCGCGCGGAAATTGTGCGCGCGGGGGCCACGCAGGGCGAGGTGGT
>JAIXVS010000223.1 GCA_027482795.1 Rhodobacter sp. | reverse complement strand
TTGTCCCATCCTGTGCTGCGGCGGCCAGAATATCAAAAGCCAGCACGATCAGGCTATCGCCCGTCAGCACGGCAAGGGGCTGCGAAAAGGCTTTGTGCACTGTGGCCTTGCCGCGCCGCATATCGGCATCGTCAAAACAGGGAAGGTCATCATGAACCAGACTTGCGCAGTGGATTAGTTCCAGCGCGACAGCGGCGGCATCAGACAGCGCAGGGCGATCATCGCCGCAGGCCGATGCGACCGAAAGCAGGATTGTCGGCCTAATCCGCGCGCCCCCAGGGGTGACTGCGTAATGCAAGGCCCGCGCCAACTGGCTTGGCCCGCCGTCCATCGCCCGCGCCAAAACGGCAGCGGTTGCAGCATCAAGTCTGGCAGTAAACGGCATGTTAGCCCCCTTTACACGGGTTTGGCGGCGGTCAATATGACGGAGTGTCAATATTTTCTGACAGCATGTGTAAATCATACTGGACATATTGCGCGCGCAAGTCAACAATCGCCTGATGGGTCATGCAGAAAAATTGGACATGCCGCGCGATGTGGTGATTGGGGCAGGCGTGGGCGGGCTGTGTGCGGCCATTGCGCTGGCCTCAAACGGGCGCGATGTGACGGTGATCGAAGCACAGGCGCATTTGGGCGGGAAAATTCGCAGCCTACCGTCGGATGCGGGGCCAGTGGACACAGGCCCAACCGTGCTGACCCTGCCCGATGTCTTTGAAACCCTGTTCGCGCGCGCGGGGGCGCGGCTGGCCAATTATGTCACGCTGATTCCCCAGCCGATTTTAGCGCGCCATTTCTGGCAAGATGGATCGCAGTTGGATCTGTTTACCGATAGGGATGCCAACGCTGATGCAATTGGCCGCTTTGCAGGGCCAAGGGCGGCGCGGGACTATCTGCGGTTTGATCGGCTGACGCGCGCGATGTATAACGCGTTTGACGGGCCCATGATGCGCGCGGGCAAGCCGCAGTTGGGTGCCATCGCCCTTGCTGCCGCGCAGCGCCCCGCCATTTGGCCCGCGCTTTTGCCGCATATGACACTGGCACGCTGGCTGGCGGGGCAATTTTCTGACCCGCGTCTTGTGCAGCTTTTTGGCCGCTATGCCACCTATGTGGGCGGCGCGCCGCAAAAATCCCCCGCCGTTCTGGCGCTTGTTTGGCAGGCCGAGGCGGCAGGCGTATGGGCCGTGCAGGGCGGTATGGCGGCGCTGGCAGAGGGGCTGGTACGGCTGGCGCGGGAAAAAGGCGTGCAGTTTCGCTGCGGAGTTGCTGCACAGCATATCAAGGTGCAACATGGACGCGCGGTTGCCGTTCAGCTTGCAGATGGCAGCGAAATTGCGGCGCGAAGCGTGACCTTTAACGGCGATCCTGCGGCGCTGACCGCAGGGCTTTTGGGGGAAAGGGCGCAAGGCGCTGTGCGCCAAAGCGCCGCGCAGCCGCGCAGCCTTTCGGCCTATGTCTGGGCCTTTGCAGCGCAGACCAACCCTGATGCGCCTGATCTGATCCATCACAATGTGTTCTTCGGCGGCAATCCTACGCTGGACTTTGGGGCCATTGCGCGCGGCCAAATGGGCCGCGATCCAACCTTGTATATCTGCGCGCAAGATCGCAGCACGGGCGATGCACCAGCCACTGCCGAACGCTTTGAAATCATTATGAATGCCGCGCCTTTGAAGGCGGGCATCCCCCCTAACCCGAATGAGCCAGACCAATGTCAGACCGAAATGCTAACTCAGCTATCCCGCTTCAACCTGCGCTTTCAAACACTGCCGCCGCGCGCGGCGCTGACCACGCCGCAGGGATGGGAGGCGTTGTTTCCAGCCTCGATGGGGGCGATTTACGGGCGCAGCCCCCAATCGCTGCTGGCCCCAATGCTGCGGCCAACGGCGCAGACACGGGTCAAGGGGCTGTTTCTGGCGGGGGGCGGGGCGCATCCAGGGGCGGGGGTGCCGATGGTGGCATTGTCGGGCCAGCACGCGGCCGCGGCGATATTGAACGGCCCGATTTCACCGTAAGCCCGCCAGCGGGCGGTTACGCGTGGTGGTATGTCGATGGCGTGTCAGATGATGGAGCCAGCGCGGTTTCGGTGATTGGGATGATCGGCGCGGTATTCTCGCCGTGGTATGCGTGGTCGGGGCGCGGCAACCCTGCCAATCACGCCTGCATTAATGTGGCCACCTTTGGCCCCCGCCCCCGCTTTACCATGACAGATCGGGGTGAGGCTGCGCTGCAGCAATCGCGCGATGCGTTGCAAGTTGGCCCCAGCCGTATGGCATGGCAGGGTGGCAGTTTGGTGATTGATATCAACGAGATATCGGCGCTGCCCCGTGTGGGCCGCGTGCAGGGGCAAATTCGCCTGGCGCCCAGCGCCATTACATCGGTCGAGGCGAAACTGACCCCAGACGCGCGCCATATCTGGCGGCCCTTTGCCCCGATTGCGCGGATTGAAGTCGATATATCGCCCGCGCATAAATGGCAGGGCCATGGGTATTTTGATGCCAATTTTGGAACCGACCCGCTGGAGGCTGATTTCACCCATTGGACATGGGGGCGCTATCCGCGCGCATCTGGCGCATCGGTCTATTACGATGCCCTGCGGCGCGATGGATCAACGCTGGAACTGGGGCTGAATTTCGCCCCTGATGGCAGCGCTATGCAGGTCACGCCGCCCCCATTTGCCCCCCTGCCCCGCACGGCATGGGGTATTGCCCGCGCCACGCGCGGCGATGCGGGCGCTGCGGCGCGGCAACGCATGGCCCTGTTGGAAGCGCCGTTTTATGCCCGCACCATGATGGACACGACGTTGGATGGCGAAAGGGTGACAGGTATGCACGAAACCTTAGACCTGCGCCGATATGACAATAAGCTGATCCAAGCCATGGTTGCCTGCCGTGTGCCGCGCAGGGTGGGCTGGGCAGGTTAGGCCGATGCCCCAGGGTTTAGCCGCAGCACTGCCGCGTTCAGCGCAAAGGCAATCGACACCCACAGCACATAGGGCGCAATCATCCAGCCCGCGACAGGATCGATGCTGTAGAATGTCAGGCCCGTGCCCAGCACCGCCGCCCATAGCCCTGCCATAATGGCAAGGGCCGCGCGCATACGGCGCAGGCCAAAGAAAACAGGGGTCCAAATGGCATTTAGCGCGACTTGCAGCGCCCAAAAGCCAAGGGCTTGGGCAATGACTGCGCCATCCGCGCCCGACACCCCCACGCGCATCGCGGCCCATGACATTAGGATATACAGCGCTGTCCACACCACGGGAAAGGCCCAATTTGGCGGCACCCAAACGGGCTTGCGCAGGGATTTATACCAATCGCCCGTTGGAAAAAATGCGCCCGTCGAGGCTGCGGCGAAAGCGGCCGCGAAAAAGGTGAGAAACAGCGCAATGCTCATTGGCAAACCTTTCTGTGAGGCTTCACAGCTAGGCTGCGCGCCCCCTGTTGCCAAGGGGCAATCCACGATCTTGCGCCTCTAGCTGGGCCAAAACGGCGAAAAGGGCGTCAGAACGGCGGGTTTGGGCGCGGGCATCGGCAGCGGCATCAACCAAAAACGCAACTTCGGGATGCGGGCGGGCATGTAGGCGCGCGGGGTTTGGCAGCACGACACTGGCAGCTGCGCGCAGGCCAGACAGGGCCAGCCAACCCAGCTTTTGCCCCTTGGATGTATGGGCACGCGAATGCAGCGCATGATAGCCCGTACGTGCAATCGCCCCGCCAATGCCCGCATAGATATGGCGCGCGGCATAAATCGCGGGGCGCGATGACAGTGGCAGCGCGGGTATCCCCGCCTCGGCCCGCAGATACAGCAGATCGGCCTGATGCAGCAGGCGCTGGGTGATTGCTGTCAGGCGAAGATCGGGCGGCGCGCTGGGGGTTTGGGCGGCGTTCAGGATTGCGCCATCGTCCAGCCCCACCTCGTTGGCCCAAGCCTGCGGCACGTAAAACCGCCCTTCGCGCGCATCGGTGCCGATGTCGCGGGCGATGTTCGTCAGCTGCATGGCAAGGCCCAAATCGCAGGCCCGCGCCAGTGCATCGGCCCCACGCACCCCCATCAGCACGCACATCATCGCGCCCACGGCACTGGCCACCCGCGCGCCGTAACCGCACAGATCATCAAAGGTATCATAACGGCGGTTTGCGGCATCCCAAGCAAAGCCTTCCAGCAGGGCATCGGGCAGCGCGCGCGGCATGTCATGCGCGGCAACCACTGCGGCAAAGGCGCGGTCAGCGGCGGCGTTTTGCGGGCGGCCCGCATAGACCAAATCCAAACGGTCGCGCAAGGACAGCACCGCGCCGACCTTATCGCACCCCTCGTCTACCGCATCATCGGCAAGGCGGCAAAAAGCATACAGCGCCAGCGCAGGATCGCGCACTTTTGCAGGCAACAGCCGCGATGCGGCGTGAAAGGAATAGCTGCCTGTCCGAATAGCCTCGCGGCAGGCGGCCAGATCATTGGGGGCAATCACCGCGCCATTCATTTTGCAGCCAAGGCTTTGGCGCGCATGGGGCGCGGGGCGGGTGGGATCAGGTTACCCGTAACCTCCGCGCTGGAAATTACGCCTGGCAGGCCCGCACCAGGATGTGTGCCAGCGCCAACAAGGAACAGGTTTTCCACCTCCTCACTAATATTGTGCGGGCGGAAATAGGCCGATTGCAAAATGCGCGGTTCAATCGAAAAGCCCGCACCATAGGGGCTGCGATAGCGCGATTTGAAATCTTCGGGGGTGAGCACAAGCTCGGGCCCGATATGCTGTGACAGGCCGGGCAAAAGGCGGTCTTCCAGCACCTCTAGCATTTTGGCCTTGTAAACCTCGGCCTCGGTTGTCCAATCGGTTGTGCCGATGCCCAAATGCGGCACGGGGGACAGGACATAGAACGTATCGTCCCCCGCTGGGGCGACGGATGGATCGGTCACGGACGGGCGGTGAACATATAGGCTCATATCCTCGGCCAATATGCCGCGCTGAAAAATGTCTTTGATATGATCGCGGTAGCGGGGGCCGACCACGATGGTATGATGCCCAACATCGCGCCATTTAAGCGTGGTGCCTTTGGTTCCGAAATACCACACGAACAGGCTCATTGACCAACGGCGGCTGGCCGTTTTGGCGGGTGTCCAGCGTTTGCGTGGCGTATTGCGCAGCAAATGGTCATAGGTGTGCCCCGCATCGGCGTTGGATACCACGACATCGGCCGCCATGCGCTGCCCATCTGCCAGTTGCACGCCAACAGCGCGGCCATTTTCCACCAAAATCTGGTCAATATCGGCGTTGAATTGCAGGGTTCCGCCCTGAGACAAGATCACCTTTGCCATGGCCGCAGCAATCGCCGCCACCCCGCCCATGGCATAATGTACGCCAAATTCTTTTTCCAAGTGGCTGACCAAAATGTACATGGATGTGACGTGGAACGGATCACCGCCGATAAACAGCGGATGGAAAGATAGGGCAAAGCGCAGCCGTTCGTCCCGCACCCTTGCTGCGGCATGAGCATAGACGGAACGATCTGCGCGCAGGCGGGCAAAGGTGGGCAGGACTTTGACAATGTCCATCAGCCGTCCCATGCTGCGGCGGCCAAGATTCTCATAGCCAAACCAATAGCGCGCCTCGGCGTCTTTTAGAAACTTGGCATAGCCCTTAACATCGCGCGGCGATAGACGGGCGACTTCGGCCTGCATGGCGGCGGTTTCGCTGCGGGCGGTGAAATGGCTGCCGTCTTGCCAGCGGATTTGGTAGAAATCTGCCAATGCGCGCAGGTCAACATCAGCGTCAAAATCGCGCCCGCAGATGGCCCATAAATCGCGCAGACCTTGCGGCACGGTCACAATCGTGGGGCCAAGGTCAAAGCGGTGGCCGTCTTTGGAAATAGAACTGCCGCGCCCGCCTGGCATATCCAAACGGTCAATCACTGTGACTTTATATCCCTTGGCCCCCAGCCGCATGGCGGCGGCAAGCCCGCCCATGCCAGCGCCAATGACAATGGCGGTCGAGGGGGAGTCGGGCATTTGGGGCGCAAGATATGTCATGCCCTCACCCTAAACTGTCTAGTTTAATTGACAATAGAAAAGTTTCGCAGGTTTACACTTCCTTCTTTTGCAGGTTTGTGTAAACCTTGGCTTACAGCCAGCATCTGTGCGGCAGGAGAGTTTTGTGACCGTTACCACCCTTTCGCTGTTTCGATTTGACAGCCTGCCCGCGCGCCTTTGGGTGCTGGGGCAAATGGGGTTTGCGCGCCTGTCTTTGATGCGGATGCGCGAGGTGGGGTTTTGGAAGCTGTGCGGGTCGGGGCGCGGCGAAGGGTTTGATCTGCGCCCGAATTTGGAGGTTTGGGCGATACTGGCCACATGGCCCGATGCGCAAACGGCCTTTGATCGCACACATAATGCCCCCGTTTTCAAACGCTGGCAGGCCCGCGCCGCCGAAAACTGGACAGTTGTTCTGCAACCCATTTCGGCGCGGGGGGCATGGTCGGGCAAGTCGCCCTTTACCCCGCAAGGCGACATCCCCGACGGCGCGCCGATTGCCGCGCTGACCCGCGCCAGCCTGCGCCCCTCGACCGCATTGCGGTTTTGGTCGCGTGTTCCCAGCATTTCCCAAGTGATTGGTGATGACCCCAATGTCATCTTCAAAATCGGCGTGGGCGAAGTGCCGCTTTTGCATCAGGTGACCTTTTCGATTTGGCCTGATACGCAAACCATGGCCAATTTCGCGCGCGGAAACGGCGCGCATGGCCGCGCCATTGCCGCAGTACGTTCCGAGGGTTGGTTTAAAGAAGAGCTTTACGCCCGCTTTGCCGTGCTGGGCGATTTTGGTACATGGGGCGGCCTGCGCCCCTTGGCCTCCTACCCCCAATTGATAGCCAAACACAGGACAGCCGCATGACAGCCCCCTTCCCCTTTTCCGCCATTGTTGGGCAAGAGGCGATGAAACGCGCCATGGTGCTGACCGCCATCGACCCTGCAATTGGGGGCGTTTTGGTGTTTGGCGACCGTGGTACGGGCAAATCGACCGCGGTGCGGGCACTGGCCGCGCTGCTGCCGCCCATTGACGTGGTGGAAGGCTGCCCTGTCAATTCGGCCCGCATGGCAGATGTGCCAGATTGGGTGAAAACGGCGACAGGCAAAACCATCACCCGCCCCACCCCTGTGATCGACCTGCCGCTGGGTGCAACCGAAGACCGCGTTGTCGGCGCGCTGGATATTGAACGGGCGCTAACACGCGGCGAAAAGGCATTCGAGGCGGGGCTGCTGGCCCGCGCCAATCGCGGGTATCTTTATATTGACGAGGTGAACCTGCTGGAAGATCACCTTGTCGATTTGCTGCTGGACGTGGCCCAATCGGGCGAGAATGTGGTGGAACGCGAGGGGCTGTCCATCCGCCACCCTGCGCGCTTTGTGTTGGTTGGGTCGGGCAACCCCGAAGAGGGCGATTTGCGCCCGCAGCTTTTGGATCGGTTCGGTCTTTCGGTGCAGGTCACCAGCCCGCGCGATGTGCAAACGCGGGTCGAGGTGATGCTGCGCCGCGATGGGTATGAACGCGATACCGCCGCATTTATGGCCGAATATGGCGCGCAGGATGCGCTGCTGCGCGCGGCAATCTTGACCGCGCGCAAGGCGCTGCCAAAATTGAAAACCCCGCCCGCCGTGCTGCATGATTGCGCCAGCCTGTGCATTGCGCTGGGGTCAGATGGTCTGCGCGGCGAATTGACCTTGCTGCGCGCCGCGCGGGCCGAGGCAGCCTTTGCGGGGGCGAAAACCGTGACGCGCGCGCATTTGAAATCGGTTGCCGAAATGTCGCTGTCCCACCGTTTGCGCCGCGACCCGCTGGACGAGGCAGGATCGGGCGCGCGCGTGGCCCGCATTTTGGCCGAAACGCTGCCATAATGGCCGATGCGCCCCCGCCCCCCCTATCGGCACCCCCCCTATCGGCGCCCCCCTTATCGGCGCCAGCGCGCGCGCGCCTTGCGCTGGATATCTTGGCGCTGGACGGGTCGGGTTTGGGCGGGCTGTGGCTGCGCGCGCGCGTGGGGCCCGCGCGCGCCGCTGTGATGGCGCGGCTGGCCGACATCCCCTTGCCCGCCCGCCGCATTCACCCGACCATCGATGACGGCGCACTGTTTGGCGGCACGGATTTGGCCGCCAGTCTGTCGGCTGGCGCGCATCGCAAAACCGCTGGGATTTTGGCCGCGCCTTCAGCGCTGATTTTGACCATGGCCGAAAGGGCAAACGCTGGCCTTGCCGCAAGGCTGGCGCTGCATTTGGACGGCGGCAGATCGTGCCTGATTGCGCTGGACGAAGGGGCCGAGGCGGAAGAGGCACTTGCCCCCGCTTTGGCCGAAAGACTGGCGCTGTTTCTGGATGTGTCCGATTTTGCGCTGGAGGATGCCGAGGCGTTGGAAATTCCGTCCGATCTAACCCTTGCCCGCGCCCGCCTGATACATTTGCGCAATGCTGGCCTGCCGCCGCAGGCTATGAAAGCCCTTGCTGGCGCGGCAGCCAGCCTTGGCATAGACAGCCTGCGCGCGCCGATGATGGCCGCGCGCGCAGCCCTTGCCATTGCCGCGCTGCGCGGGTTGAACGGGGTTGATGAGGCCTGCCTGCGCGATGCAGCCGCCCTTATCTTTGCCCACCGCGCGACTGTGTTTCCCGATGTGCCGCAAGATGAGGCCCCCCCGCCCGAAGCACCGCCCCCCAATGACGCGCCCAGCGATGCGCCATCAGATGCGCCGCAAGACATGGCCGATATTCCGCAAGATTTGGTGCTAGAGGCCGTGCGCGCCGCCCTGCCTGCCGATGTTTTGGCCCGCCTTGCCGCAGGGCGCGCCGCGCGCGGTATGAAGGGCGGGGCTGGCACGGGGGCCAAGATTAAGGGCAACAATCGCGGCCGCCCCTTGCCCGCGCGCGCGGGGCGTATGGGGCAGGGCAAGCGGGTGGATATTTTGGCAACTTTGCGTGCAGCGGCCCCGATGCAAACCCTGCGCAGGGCGGGGTTGGTTGCGGGCGATACGCCGACAAGGCTGGCCATACGCCCCAGCGATTTACGCATCAAACGCTATCAACATTCGTCCGACCGCGTGCTGATTTTCACGGTTGATGCATCGGGATCATCCGCCTTTGCCCGCCTTGCCGAGGCGAAGGGCGCGGTCGAATTGCTGCTGGCGCAATCCTATGCGCGGCGCGATCACGTGGCGCTGCTGGCCTTTCGCGGGCAGGGGTGCGAGGTGGTTTTGCCGCCCACACGCTCGCTTACCGCCACCAAACGCCGCCTTGCGGGGCTGGCAGGCGGGGGCGGCACGCCGCTGGCGGCGGGGCTGCGCATGGGGCTGGATGTGGCGCTGCAAGCGCGGGCACGTGGGATGACCCCGACACTTGCCCTGCTGACCGATGGGCGCGGCAATATCGCGCTGGATGGCAGCGCAAACCGCGCTTTGGCAGATGAAGATGCTCAGCGCCTTGCCCGTGTTTTTGCAGCCACTGGTATTCCCGCACTGGTGATCGACATTGCAACGCGCCCGCAGCCCAGCCTTGCGGGGTTGGCGCGGGGCATGGGGGCGACATATCTGCCCCTGCCGCGCGCAGATGCACAGCGGTTGACCAAAGTGTTGCAGGCGGGGATGGGGGCATGACCGCGCGTCCTGATCTGCCCGCCGATCTGCCCCCAGATTGGCCCCACCGCGCCGCATCGCGCACAATTGCGGCCGTGCATCAACACTGGCATGTGCAGGAGATGGGGCCAAAAGGCGATTCTGCGCCAACCCTGCTGCTGATCCACGGCGCAGGCGGATCGCTGCATTCTTGGGCCGATTTGGCCCCGTTGCTGGCCCAACACTACCGCGTGATTGCGCTGGATGTGGCGGGCCACGGGTTCAGCCAAAAGGGCCGGATGGCGCGGGCGGGGTTGGAGGATATTGCCGCCGACATAACAGCCCTTGCCGAAAATCAGGACTGGAAAATACGCGCGGTGATTGGACATTCGGCAGGGGCGGCCATAGCCCTGCGGCTGGCCGAACTGATGCCCCTGCGCGCCGTGGTGGGGCTGAATGCGGCGCTATCGCAGTTTGAAGGCATGGCGGGATGGCTGTTTCCCGCCATGGCCAAAACCCTAAGCCTGCTTCCGTTTGCGCCGCAATTTGGGGCAAAGATGCTGGGCACGCCTGCGCAGATTGACCGTTTGTTGACGCAAACAGGCGCGCAGATTGGCGCGGCAGGGCGCGCGCAATACTTAACCTTAGCGCGCCGCCCCGCCCATATTGGGGCCACGCTAGACATGATGGCCGCATGGGATTTGCGCCCGCTGCTGGCGCGCCTTTCGCATATCACAGTGCCAGTTTTGCTGCTGACAGGCGCGCGCGATGGGGCCGTGCCGCCGCGCGTCAGCGTGGATGCCGCGCGCGCCCTGCCCCATGCCACGGCGCACATCTTGCAGGGCTACGGCCACCTTCTGCCAGAAGAGGCCGCAGAGGTGATTGCGCCGCTGATAATGGATTTTCTCAAAGACGCGCTGGCCAAAGCGGCCTAATGCGCGCCTTTTTCGGGCAGGGCCTCGGCCTTGAACAAATGGGCTTTGTCGCCATCAAATCCCACGGCAATGTCGCTGCCCACGGCATAGACCGCATCTTGCGGCAGGGCGGCGATCAGCGATGTGCCATCGGACAGACCAATATCGACCACAGTTTCCGCGCCCAAACGTTCGGTCAACTCGACTTTGCCTTTCATCAGGGCGTTGCCACTTTCAAGGGTGATGTATTGCGGGCGCAGGCCCAAGATAGCCGCCTCACCCAGGGCAAATGGCCCGCGTTTGGCCGACACGCTGACTTTGCCCAAAACGGGGCTGGACACTTCGGCCACATCGCCCTTTACGCCGACAACTTCGACATTCAGAAAATTCATCGAAGGCGCGCCCAAAAAGCCCGCCACGAACAGGTTGGCGGGGTTGTGATACAAATCCATCGGCGCGCCGATTTGCATCACTTTACCATCCTTAAGCACCACGATTTTATCGGCTAGCGTCATCGCCTCGACCTGATCATGCGTGACGTAAATCATCGTCGCGCCCAGTTGCTGGTGCAGTTTACCAATTTCCATGCGCATATCCATGCGCAGGGCGGCATCAAGGTTGGACAAAGGCTCGTCAAACAAAAACACCTGCGGTTTGCGCACAATCGCGCGGCCAATGGCCACGCGTTGACGCTGCCCGCCTGACAACTGGCTGGGGCGGCGGTCTAGCAGATGTTCCATCTGCAAAATGCGCGCAGCCTCGGCCACTTTCGCGTCTTTCTCGGCCTTGCTTGCCCCTGCAATTGTAAGGCCAAAGGCCACGTTTTCGCGCACCGTCATATGCGGGAAAATGGCATAGGATTGAAACACCATCGCCACCCCCCGCTGCGAGGGAGGCAGTTCGTTGACAAGGCTTTCGCCGATGACCAGATCGCCCGCGCTGATATCCTCTAGCCCTGCGATCATGCGCAACAGTGTGGATTTGCCGCAGCCCGATGGGCCAACAAAAACACAAAACTCGCCGTCTGCAATTTCGATATCAACGCCCTTGATGACATCGACATTGCCATAGCTTTTCTTGATGTTCTTCAGCGAGATTTTGGCCATCGGCAGTCTCCTTTTGATTATTCGGCGGCGCGCGCCATCGGCGCCACGGAAAGCAGACCATCAGGCCCAACGAGGATGCGTTCGGGGTTCATCACATAGCCGCCGAATTTGTCTTTTCCGCCATCGGCAAAGCCCAAGATCGCCAGCCCATCAGGCCCATCAACAATGCGCGCGGCATAGCGGATGCACGGTTCTGCCCCGTCTAGAAAGGGGCCAGGGGCAATGCGCCAAGGCCCGCGCGGATGATCGGCAATCAGGTAATGGTTTCCTGTTACGGGTTTTTCGGGGTTCGTCTTGCGATACTGCGCCGACCAGTGGATGCTGGCGGTGCAGAACAAGCAATACCACTGACCTGCCACTTCGAACACCTGCGGCACCTCTAACTGGCCAAAGCCACCTTGGAACACGGGCGGTTGCAGAACCCATGTGTTCAGATCGTCTGACGTGGCAAAACCCACCGCGCCGCCTGAATTCGGCTGGCTGCTGTCGGGCACGCGGGCGGTGAAATACGTCAGCCAGCCCTTGCCATTGGGGTCTTTCAGCACCCAAGGGTCGCG
>JAIXVS010000012.1 GCA_027482795.1 Rhodobacter sp. | reverse complement strand
GGAAATCGTCAAGATTTTCACCGAAGTGGTGATTGCGCCGTCTGCGTCAGACGCAGCGCGCGCGATTTTCGCGGCCAAAAAAAACCTGCGCCTTTTGACCACGGGTGCGCTGCCCGATCCGCGCGCAGGCGGCATGGCGTATCGGCAAGTGGCGGGCGGATTTTTGCTGCAAGATCGTGACAATGGGCATGTGACCGCTGCTGATTTAAGGGTTGTGACCAAACGCGCGCCCACCCCTGCCGAAGTGGCCGATCTGCTGTTTGCATGGAACGTGGCCAAACATGTGAAATCGAACGCGATTATCTATGTCAAGGATGGGGCAACTGTCGGCATAGGCGCGGGGCAAATGAGCCGTATCGACAGCACCCGCATTGCCGCGCGCAAGGCGCAGGATATGGCAGATGCGCTGGGCCTGCCCGCCAGCCCCACAATTGGGTCGGTTGTGGCATCGGATGCGTTCTTTCCCTTTGCCGATGGGCTGATTGCCGCTGCCGAGGCTGGGGCCACTGCAGTGATCCAACCCGGCGGATCCATGCGCGATGACGAGGTGATCAAGGCCGCCGATGATGCGGGCCTTGCCATGGTTTTTACCAACCAACGCCACTTCAGGCATTGATATGAAAATCGCATTACTCATCGCTTTGGTGGTTTTTGTGGTGGATCAGGCCAGCAAATGGTTTGTGGTGTTCCATCTAAACTTGGCCCAACTTGGCGCACTGGATGTGATACCCCCCTATTTGAACCTGCGGATGGCGTGGAATTATGGGGTGAATTTTGGCCTGCTTGCCGCCGATAACCCCACGACCCGCTGGGCGCTGATTGTGGTGGCCTTGGCCATTTGCGCGGGGGTTCTGATATGGCTGCGCCGCGCGCCGATGCCGCGTATTGCCCATATTTCTGCGGGTTTTTTGGTGGGCGGCGCGCTGGGCAATGTGGTTGACCGCATACTTTACGGGGCGGTTGCGGATTTTCTGAACATGTCGTGCTGCGGCATCAACAACCCGTTTTCCTTTAATGTGGCGGACATTAGCATTTTTGCAGGGGCGATTGGCCTTGCTCTTTTTGCCGATGCCAAGCCCAAGCGTGAATGACCCCGTGACGGCGGCGAAAGCATCGTTTATGGTGGGGCAATGCTTGGGGTGGAGAATTCAGATGCGGCCTGCCATTGTGGCCATTTTCATGGGCGTCAGCGCCATATCTTTGCTAGGTGCTTGCGCATCTTCCAAAGAGCCAAACCTGATGAACCTGCGGTCAGATACCAACGGGCCTGACGAATTTTCGATTTTGCCCGTCAAACCCTTGGAAATGCCCAAGGATCTGGCCGTTTTGCCAGAACCCACCCCTGGCGGGGCGAATTTGGTTGATCCGAACCCGATGGCAGATGCTTTGGCAGCACTGGGCGGCAAGGCCCCGAACCCAGACGCCCCCTCGCGCGGGGATGGCGGGATTATCACCTATGCCAGCCGTAACGGGGTAACCCAAAGCATTCGCAGCGTTTTGGCCGCCGAAGATTTGGATTTTCGCAGGCGCAACAATGGCCTTTTGCTAGAGCGGCTGTTCAAAATGACAGTCTATTTTAAAGCGTATCGCGCCCAATCGCTGGATCAAGATGCCGAATTGGCACGTTGGCGCGCGCAAGGCGTTGCAACCCCATCTGCCCCGCCCGCGAATAAGTGATCGACGCGCCCTTGCCACTGGCGCGGGAGTGCCTAGGTTTGGCGAAAAGGGTGGGCTGATCATGCAACCAGTATTTCGTATTGCTGCTTTGTTGGGGGCCTTGGCATCGCCCGCGTTTGGCGAACCTGTGACCGAATTTGCGCTGGATAATGGGCTGCAAATTGTGGTGATCGAAGATCATCGCGCGCCCGTGGTCACGCAGATGGTTTGGTATAAAACTGGCCGCGCGGACGAGCCTGCGGGCCAATCTGGCATTGCGCATTTCTTTGAACATCTCATGTTTAAGGGCACCGATACCGTGGCCCCTGGCGCGTTTTCGGCAATTGTTGCGGCCAATGGCGGCAGCGATAATGCTTTTACATCAGATGATTACACTGCGTACTTTCAGCGCGTTCCAGCCGATCAATTGGGCGAGATGATGCGCCTAGAGGCCGACCGCATGGCCAATTTGAACCTGTCGCCAGAAAACGTGGCCACCGAATTGCAGGTTATTTTGGAGGAACGCGGCGAGCGGGTGGACAGCGACCCGTCGGCCCTGTTTCGCGAGCAGATGTCCGCTGCGCAGTATTTGAACCACCCTTACGGCGTGCCGATTATCGGCTGGCTGCACGAGATGAAACAGCTAAACCGCGAAAAGGCGTTGGATTTTTATGCCCGCCATTACGCGCCCAATAATGCGATTTTGGTCGTGGCGGGCGATGTCGACCCAGCGGCGGTGCGGGATTTGGCACAAACCCATTACGGCCCGCTGAAGCCCAGCGAAACCCTGCCCCCGCGCCTGCGCCCGTCCGAGCCGCCACAATTGGCCGCGCGCCGCCTGACCATGGCCGATGCCCGCGTGGCCCAGCCCTATATCATGCGCAGCTATCTTGCGCCCGAACGCAACGCGGGCGATCAAAAACAGGCGGCGGCGATAACCCTTCTGGCCGAGGTGCTGGGCGGGTCTGGCACGACATCGGTTCTGTCGCGCGCGCTACAGTTTGACAGCCAAATTGCGGTGTATTCGGGTGCAGGCTATGGCGGCGTCTCGGTTGATGCAACAACATTTTCGCTGATTGTGGTGCCAAGCGCGGGCGTATCGCTGGCCGATGCCGAAAAGGCGCTGGATGAGACCTTAGCCAAGTTTATGGAAACAGGCGTTGATCCTGCTGATTTGGCCCGCATCAAAACCCAACTGCGCGCGGCAGAAATCTACGCCCGTGATGATGCAGGTGATCTGGCCAACACCTATGGCGCGGCGCTGGCGGTGGGGCTAAGCGTGCAAGATGTGCAAGATTGGCCCGCAGCCTTGGACGCAGTGACGGAAGCGGATGTCATGGAAGCCGCCCGCGCTGTGTTAATCCCTGAAAACTCGGTCACAGGTTGGTTAGAAACAAAGGTAGCCCCATGATTCGCGCCCTTTTCATTACGCTTGCCGTGCTTGTCGCCAGCCCCCTGCGCGCCGAGGTGGATATTTCCGAAGTCACCTCGCCTGGGGGCATTAAGGCGTGGCTGCTGGAAGACCATACTATCCCCTTCACCGCGCTGAATATTCGCTTTCAGGGTGGAACATCGTTGGATCGGGCGGGCAAACGCGGCGCGGTTAACCTGATGACCGCCCTGATCGAAGAGGGCGCGGCCGATTTGGATGCGCAGGGCTTTGCCAAGGCGCGCGATGATTTGGCCGCCAGTTTTTTCTTTGGGTCGGACGCAGATGGCATCAGCGTTTCAGCGCAGTTTTTGACAGAAAACCGCGATGCCGCGCTGGCGCTGTTGGCGCGGGCGCTGACCAAACCCCGCTTTGACCAAGACGCGATAGACCGTGTGCGCGGCCAAGTTTTGGCGGGGATCGAGGCGAATGCCAAAGACCCCAGCGCAATTGCGGCCACCCTTTCCAATGCCGCGATTTATGGCAGCCATCCCTATGGCAGTGATGATGCGGGCACTGTTGAATCGGTGAACGCCTTGACAAGGCAGGATATTTTGGCCGCATTTGCCGATGCCATTGCTGCCGATCGCATGGTGATTGGGGCAGCGGGCGATATGACTGCGGCCGAATTGGGCGCGGCTTTGGATGGGCTTTTGGGCGATCTGCCCACAGCGGGCGCGCCCCTGCCGCCCAAAGCCAGCCCGAACTTTCAAGGCGGCATCACGGTGCAAGATTTTCCTGGCCCCCAATCGACCGTGCTGTTTTCGCAAAGCGGGATCAACGTGCAAGACCCCGATTTTATGGCCGCCAGTGTGATAAACGAAATCTTTGGCGGCGACCGTTTTACCGCCCGATTGATGACCGAACTGCGCGACAAGCGCGGCCTGACCTATGGGGTTGGCACGGGTTTGGCCAGCATGGCCTACGGCGAATCGATGGATGGCAGCTTTCAGGCCAGCAATGAGAAGGTGGCCGAAGCGGTGGGTGTGCTGCGCGCCGAATGGGTGAAAATGGCGGCAGGTGACATTACGCAGGCCGAATTGGATGCGGCCAAAACCTATATGATTGGCGCCTATCCGCTGCGCTGGGATGGCAACGG
>JAIXVS010000316.1 GCA_027482795.1 Rhodobacter sp. | reverse complement strand
GAAATTGATGGCGTGCATTCTGCGCCTCTGTCGCTGCTGAATGTGGGCGCGACATGGCGATATAGCGGACCAGTGGTGCGTGTGGACCGCCCCCAAGATATGTTGGTGTTGCAGGGGGCTGATGGCGCGACAGATATGCGCAAACGCGCCGCGCGCACTGTGCGCCGCCTTGTGGGCGCGGCGATTTCAGGCCGCATGAGCGATGCGCAGTTGCAAGACGACGCGCAGGAAGAGGCGCACGAGACGCCCGAGCAATCTTTCATCGTCACCGATGGGCTGCACAGCTATTCCCTGACCCTTATACCCGTGCCAGATACAGGCGCGAAATTGCTGATGGTTTTGGGCGCGATGCCCCCGTCTGACCAAGATCTGTGGGTGGTGCGCGCTGCGCTGGATTTGACCCATTCGGGTGCGGGTGCCGAAGTTGCGGGCGGGGTGATTTGCTTTACCCCCGATACGCTGATCGCCACCGAAACAGGCCCGCGCGCCATTGCCGATTTGAACGTGGGCGATCATATCTTGACCCGCGACAATGGCCCGCAAGAAATTCTGTGGCGCGGTCACCGCCGCATGAGTGGTGCGCGTTTGCATGTGATGCCGCATCTGCGCCCAATCCGTTTTGCCACGGGCGCGCTGGGCTTTGGCCGCCCCGATCAAGAATTGCTCGTCTCGCCCCAGCATCGCATGTTGATCAAAGGGCAGGCGGCATTGGCGCTGTTCAACACGCCAGAGGTGCTGGTGGCGGCGCAAGATTTGGTCAATGACCGCACGATCATGGTCGATCATACCGCGCGCGAAGTCACCTATGTGCATATCTTGCTGCCGCAGCACAATATCGTTTGGGCCAATGGGCTGGAAACAGAAAGCTTTCATCCATCCAACACGGCCCTTGATACAGTGGCCGAGGATCAGCGCGCAGGGCTTTTGCAGATTTTGCCTGAAATCGCGCAAAACCCCCATGCCTATGGCGATTACGCCCGCCGCAATGTCAGCGCCGCCGAGGCTGCGATTTTGCGCCACGAAATGCGCCATTGATCCAATAGGGCAAAAGGGGGGCGACTGCCCCCGCGCTGCCCCCGCACTGCGCGCGCGCCGCGTGGATATTTGTGCCCATGTGACAGGGGCGGGTGTTGACTCTGGTGGTTTGGGTTGTATAAGCGCGCCATTCCGTAAGGAAAAGCTGGCCCAGAGGCTACTCTGGGTCTTTTTATTGGTGTTGGTGGCCCCCGCAAGGGGTAGCCTGTCGGGGTTAGCGCCCAAAGGACAACGCCCTTCATCGGCAACGGCCCCGTGGTAAACGCTTGGTCCGCGCCCCAAATCGAAGGAGATCAGCCGTGACCAAACGCACGTCTGCCAAGTATAAGATCGACCGCCGTATGGGCGAAAACATTTGGGGCCGCCCCAAGTCGCCCGTGAACAAGCGCGAATATGGCCCAGGCCAGCACGGCCAGCGCCGCAAGAACAAACTGTCCGATTTCGGCACCCAGCTGCGCGCTAAGCAAAAGCTAAAGGGCTACTACGGCGATTTGACCGAAAAGCAGTTCCGCAAAATCTTCGCCGAAGCCGAGCGTGTGCGCGGCGATACCGGCGAGATGCTGGTCGGCCTGCTAGAGCGCCGTTTGGACGCGGTTGTCTACCGCGCCAAATTCGTGCCAACCATTTTCGCCGCCCGTCAGTTCGTCAACCACGGCCACGTGACCGTGAACGGTGCCCGCGTGAACATCGCATCCTACCGCGTGAAAGAGGGTGACGTTGTGGCCGTGCGCGAAAAGTCGCGTCAATTGTCGGTTGTGATCGAAGCGCTGGATTTGGCCGAACGCGATGTGCCCGATTACATCGAATTTGACCGCCAGAAGATGGCCGCTACCTTTGTGCGCACGCCCACCCTGTCGGATGTTCCATATCCTGTGCAAATGGAACCTAACCTGATCGTGGAATACTACGCCAAGAACTAACGTCTGGCAAAAAACGCATCTCTGCCCCCGCTGGCAGTTCAGGGGGCCCGCCATTCGGCGGGCCTTTCTTTTTCAAAGAAAGGTCGCGCCGATGTCTGAAAAACCCACCATTGAAAGCCAATTCGAACGCGGCCTGTTCGCCAGCCGCTGGTTGATGGCGCCAATGTATCTGGGCCTTGTGGTTAGCCTTGCGATGTTGACGGTTATTTTTCTTAAAGAGCTGTTTTATTACACTGGCAAAGTGATGACGATGACCGCCGATCAGGGGATTTTGGCGATTCTAACGCTGATTGATCTGTCGCTTGCGGCCAACCTTTTGCTGATTGTGCTGTTTTCGGGCTATGAAAACTTTGTCTCCAAACTAGACATCCCCGAAACCCGCGACCGCCCAGAATGGATGGGCAAGGTTGATTTTTCGGGCCTAAAGATGAAGCTGATTGCCAGCATTGTGGCCATTTCGGGGATTCACCTGCTGAAGGTCTTTATGTCTTTGGGTAAGCCTGACACCTATGTCGTCGACGAAAAAACTCTGTATTGGATGGTGGTTATTCACCTGACCTTTGTTGCCTCGGGTGTGCTTTTGGCGGCGATGGATTGGCTTTCGGCGCGCACGGGCAAGTTAAAATGACCAGTCCCGCGCAGGTTCATGCCCGTTTTGACGGGCCGATGGTGATGATCGGTTTCGGGTCTATCGGGCGGGGCACGCTGCCGTTGATTCTGCGGCATATCGCCATTGACCCTGCGCAGATTACCGTGATCGAGCCTTTATCGGATAATGCAGCTATTTTGGCAGACCACGGCATTGCCCATCTGCCACTGGCCCTAACCCCCGAGAATCTAGAACCCACGCTAACGGCCCTGTTTCCAAACGAGCGCGGCATGGTTGTTAACCTGTCGGTCGATGTGGACAGCATTGAAATAATGCTGCTGTGTCAGCGGCTTGGCGTGATGTATCTGGATACGGTGATTGAACCTTGGCCAGGGTTTTACTTTGGCAGCCCCCTGCCCAATGCCGCGCGTACCAATTACCCGCTGCGCGAAAAGGTGCGCGCTTTGGGCAAAAATTACGTAGGTGGGCCAACGTCTATCTCGTGCTGCGGGGCAAATCCGGGTATGGTGTCGTGGCTGCTGAAAGAGGCGATGCTGCGCCTTGCCGCCGATATGGGCGCGCCCGCAGATGCGCCTCAATCGCGCGAAGGTTGGGCCAACCTGATGCAAAGCCTTGGCATCAAGGGCGTGCATGTGGCCGAACGCGACACCCAGATTTCTGCCCGCCCGCGCCCCGCTGGCGTGTTTGTCAACACTTGGTCGGTCGATGGCCTTTTGTCCGAAGGGTATCAGCCCGCCGAACTGGGCTGGGGCACGCATGAAAAACGCCTGCCCGCCAATGGCCACGCCTTTGACGATGGCGCAGGCTATGCAATTTGGATCGACCGCGCGGGCGCAGATACCCGCGTGCGCAGCTGGTGCCCCGATGTTGGCCCGCAGTTTGGCTATGTGGTCACCCATAACGAGGCGCTATCGATTTCAGATTACTACACGGTTTGGCAGGGCGATAAGGCCGCCTTTCGCCCCACCTGCCATTATGCCTATCACCCATGCCCCGATGCGATTTTATCCTTGCACGAAATCAACGGGTCGGGCCAATTGCCGCGCGAAAAGCATATTCTGACGGCAGATGAAATTGTATCTGGCGGCGATGATTTGGGCGTGCTGATTTACGGCCATGCCAAGGGCGCGCTGTGGTATGGATCGCGCCTGTCGAACGATCAGGCGCGCGCGCTTGCCCCCTATCAAAACGCAACGGGTATGCAGGTAACCTCGGCAGTTTTGGCGGCGATTGTCTGGGCCATTGAAAACCCAAAGGCAGGTTTTGTCGAGGCGGACGAAATGGATCACGCCCGATGCTTGGCCGTGCAGCGCCCCTATTTGGGGCGGATCGAGGCGCATTATACCGATTGGACACCCCTGTCCCACCGCATCAACCGCTTTGCCGAAGATGGCGATGCAACCGATGCGTGGCAATTCGTCAACTTTCTTGCCGTTTAAGTTTTGTTAAACTCTGACCTTGCGGTCAAAAGGCACTGGCACAACGGGGCAGGCAAGGCTAAAAGGCGCAAGGTGAAGTTGGGGAATTACATGGCCAGTGCTGTGCGTCCGCGTTCGGGCATACTGAAAATTGATCTTTATCAAGGGGGTAAGTCCGCAATTGCGGGCGTGGCGAACCCATTGAAACTGTCGTCAAATGAAAACCTGTCTGGCCCATCGGATGCCGCGCGCGAGGCTTTGGCCCGTGCGGTGCAAAAGCTGCATCTTTATCCATCGACCGACCATGGCGCGCTGCGCGCAGCCATTGCCGATGTGCATGGGCTGGACGCGGGACGCATCATTTGCGGGGTCGGCAGTGATGAGATTATCCATTTTCTGTGCCAAGCTTACGGCGGGCCGCGCACGGCGGTGATCCATACCCAGCACGGGTTTTTGATGTACCGCATTTCCGCGCTGGCCAGCGGTGCCACCCCCGTGGAAGTGCCCGAGAAAAACCGCACGGTTGATGTTGCGGCGATTTTGGCGGCGGTGGATGATAAGACCCGTTTGGTGTTCATCGCCAACCCTGCCAATCCTACTGGCACGATGTTGCCCATGGTATCACTGCGCGCACTGGCCGATGGCCTGCCTGCCAATGTTATATTGGTGCTGGACGGGGCCTATGCCGAATTTGCGGCAGGCTATGATGGCGGCGCATCACTGGTCAGCGAACGCGACAATGTTGTCATGCTGCGCACCTTTTCCAAGGCCTACGGCTTGGGTGGAATGCGCGTGGGCTGGGCTTATGCCCCGCGCGCGATTATCGATGTGCTCAACCGCGTGCGCGGCCCGTTTAACCTGTCGAACGTGGCGCTGGACGTGGCCGAGGCGGCGATGCGCGACCAAGCCTATATTGCCCAAGCGGTGGTTGATAACACCCGTGGCCGCGCGTGGTTGCAGGCCGAACTGGTCAAAATGGGCATTGATGTGGACGAAAGCCATGCCAATTTCGTGCTGGCCCGCTTTGCTGACGAGGCCGAGGCGCGGGCCGTTGATGCCCATTTGCAATCGGTTGGCATTATCGTGCGGCATGTGGCAAACTACGGGCTGCCCCATGCCCTGCGCATCACCATTGGCGACGAGGCGGCCTGCCGCCGCGTTGCCTATGCCATCGGTCAATTCAAAGGTCTTAAGTAAATGCCCGCAGCCCCAATCTACAACCGCGTAGCGTTGATTGGTTTGGGGCTGATTGCATCGTCTATGGCCCATGCCATGCGCGCGCATGGCCTTGCGGGCGAGATTGTGGGCTATGCCAAAACGCCCGAAACCCGCGCGACGGCGCTAGACTTATTCTGTGACCGTGTGACGGATACGGCGGCAGATGCGGTGCGCGGCGCAGATTTGGTGGTGCTGGCCGTGCCCGTGGGCGCGATGGGCGCGATTGCCGCCGAAATTGGCCCGCATTTGATGGCAGGGGCGACTGTTACCGATGTGGGTTCGGTCAAGGCCGCCGTTGTGGCGGCGGTTGCCCCGCATATGCCCGCAGGGGTGCATCTGATACCTGGCCACCCGCTGGCAGGCACGGAATATTCAGGCCCCCGCGCGGGCTTTGCCAGCCTGTTTGAAAACCGCTGGTGGCTGCTGACACCTGACGTTAGCAGCGATGCGGCGGCGGTGGCGCGACTGTCGTCCTTGCTGGCGGGGATGGGCGCAAAGATTGACACGATGGATGCACAGCGCCACGATTTGGTGCTGGCCGTGGTCAGCCACACCCCCCATTTGATTGCCTATACGATGGTTGGCGTGGCCGATCATTTGGAACAGGTGTCTAACAGCGAAGTCATCCAATACTCGGCATCGGGCTTTCGCGACTTTACCCGCATTGCGGCCAGTGACCCAACGATGTGGCGCGATGTGTTCCTGACGAACAAAGATGCAGTGCTGGATATTCTGGGCCGCTTTACAGAAGAGCTTTTCGCCCTGCAACGCGCCATTCGTATGGGCGATGGGCCGATGCTGCACGATTATTTCACCCATACCCGCGCCATCCGCCGCAGCATTATCGAGGCAGGGCAGGATACAGCCGCCCCCGATTTTGGCCGCGCGCCAATACCTGCGCCCGATCAAGGCACTACATGATCGCGCGTGCGCGCCATTGGCTGCTGATCGCGGCCCTAGCCGCCCCGATGCCCCTGCAAGGGCAAGACATATCGCAGCGCCCCCTGCCACGCCCAACTGCGGCCCTGCCGCAAGCGGCAACGCCAATGATAAAACCCTTGCCGCGCCCAAGCACCCCTGCCGCGCCTGCAAGCGCCAGCCCCATCGCCAGCGTTGCCGCGCCCAGCGTCAAACCCCTGCCGCGCCCCGAAGCTATTGGCGCAGCCAGCCAGCCCAGCCTTGCCCTGCCTGCGGCCAGCCCGATCAGCGCCGCAACCCCGCGCCCAAAAGCGCGGCCAACAGATACGCCAAGCGCGGGGGCACCTGCGCAAACCACCGCTTCATCTGGCGGCATCACGCGCAGCCCCTTTCCCGCGCCGCGCCCGCAAGCACTGGTCGCAGCCGTTGCTGCCGCCACGTCGCAACCCGAACAGGCCCCACAGGGCAATACCCCCACCCCGCCCAAACCCAACCTAATCCAACTGCTATTTGGCGCAGCGCCCGGCGCAAAGCTGCCCAAGGGCGCGGCGGGTGAAGATTTGGCCAGCGCCGCGCCAGCCCCCACCGCGCCCAGCACCAGCGCCCCGCGCAAAGGGTCGGTCTGCGGCGACCGCGCCATTCGCGGCGAAAAGATCAAACCCATCACCTCATCCGTCAGTGGCTGCGGCGTGGCAGACCCCGTCCGCGTGACCGAAGTGGCGGGCATCAAACTGACCCAAGCGGTGACAGTGGAATGCAACACCGTCATCGCCCTGAAGGACTGGATCGACCGCGCCATGCGCCCCGCCTTTGGGGGCCGCGAGGTGGTGCAACTGCGCATCGCTGCCCATTACGCCTGCCGCGGGCGCAACAACAAACGCGGTGCGCGCATTTCTGAACATGGCAAAGGAAAAGCGCTGGATATTTCTGGCTTTATCTTTGACGATGGCACCGAATGGACAATTTCGCGCGACTACAACAAACAAATCCGCAAAGCCCACCAAGGGGCCTGCGGCATTTTCGGCACCACCCTTGGGCCAGGATCAGACGGGTATCACGAAAACCATCTGCATTTTGACACCGCCAGTTATCGCAGCGGGCCCTATTGCCGATAGCGGGCTTTGGCGCATGATGCGGGTTTCGCTTGGCAGGGCGCGCTGATTTGATATGCTTGGCCCAGATAGACCAACAGCGCATTGGCAAGGGCAGATTATGACCGCAACGCCGCAAAAGCAGATCACTTATTTCAGCCAGCCCATTCGGCAAATTACCTTCATGCTGCTTGCCTTTGGCCTTGTGGCGGCGGGGGCGTGGCTGATCCATGACACGGTGCTGGAACTCGCCAAATCCAGCCTGTGGCTGAACGGGGCCATCGCGCTGGTCTTCGCCATTGGTGTGATTGCCTGTTTCTGGCAGGTCTTTACCCTTGGCCGTTCGGTGCGCTGGATCGAGCGTTTCGCCCAAGGCGCAGAGGGCAGCCAAGACGATATCCCACCCCAATTGTTGGCCCCTTTGGCCCAGCTTTTGCGCGGGCGTTCGGAAGTGATGCAAATCTCGGCGGGGTCATCGCGCAGCATTTTGGAATCGGTCGCATCGCGCATTGATGAGGCGCGCGATATCACGCGGTATCTAACCAACCTATTGGTTTTTCTTGGCCTTTTGGGCACGTTTTACGGGCTGGCCACCACTGTGCCCGCCGTGGTGGACACGATCCGCGCGCTAACCCCGCAAGAGGGCGAGTCAGGGCTGGATGTGTTTACCAAACTGATGGGCGGTCTGGAAAGCCAGCTGGGGGGCATGGGAACGGCGTTTTCCTCCTCGCTTTTGGGGCTGGCGGGGTCGCTGGTGATTGGTTTGCTGGAACTGTTCGCAGGCCACGGGCAAAACCGCTTTTACCGCGAATTGGAAGAATGGCTATCCACCATCACCCATGTCGGCATTGCAGGCACTTCGAACGAGGGGGATGGCGATACCTCTGCCGTGGCGTCCATGCTTGCCGAACTTTCCCAAACCATGACGAAACTGACCCGCGCCGTTGACAGCCTTGCCAAAACCGCAGGCAAGGCCGAGGCAGGGCTAGACAATGGCCTTGATGCCGAGGCGCGGATGCGCCTGCGATCTATCGACGTGCAGCTTTTGAAGATATTGGAAGAAATGTCGGCAGGGCGGCAGGAATCTACGGCGGCGCTGGCGGCGTCGATCACGGCTGCGCTGCGCGGGCGCGATGCGGGCGGGAAGGCCTAAGTCATGGCACTGCGCCCAAAACGCGACAGCGCCATGATATGGCCCGGCTTTGTGGATGCCGTCACCGTTTTGCTGATGGTGCTGATGTTCGTGCTGACGATCTTCACCGTCATGCAATCGGTGCTGCGCGACACGATCACCACCCAAGATAACGAGCTGTCTGCGCTGACGGCGCAGGTGGCCGATTTGGCAAATGCCCTAGGGCTAGAAAAGAAACGCGCAGAAGACTTGGGCGTGCAGGTCACAGGCTTGACCGCCGATTTGGATGCGGCCCGCGCCCGCGATGCCCAGCAGTCCGAACTGATCGCCACGCTAAACACCACCTTGGGCGAACGCGAGGCGGCGCTGGCAGCGGCGCAGGGCAAGATCACCTCATTCGAGGCGCAGCTTGCTTCGTTGCTGTCGCAGCGCGATACGGCGCTGGCCGAAGTGGACGCGCTGAAAGTGCAGCTTTCGGATAAAGAGGCGTTGAATTTAGCCTTGGCGCAGGCGCGCAGTGAAGTGGACGCAGCGCAGGAAGAAGCCCGCCTTGCCGCCGCGCGGCGCGAGGCGCTAGAGGCGCTGCTGAATGATCTGAAATCATCAGCGGGCGAGGTGGCGGTTGATGACAGCGAGGCGGCGCGCCTTGCCGATGCCGCCGCCCTGCAAGCCCTGCGCGATAAGCTGCAAAATGCCGATGATGAAATCACGGCAATGACGCTAACCTTGGAAGAAGAGCGCAAGCGCGCCGAAGAAACGCTAACATTGCTGGCCGCCGCAGCCGCAGATGCGGCAAAACTGCCCACCGAAGAAGAACGCCGCAAGGCCCTGTTGGCCGCCGCCGAAACGGCCCTTACGGCACAGCAATCGCGCGCCCTTGCGGCCGAGCGTAAGCTGGCCCTTTTGAACCAGCAAATCACCGCCCTGCGCAGCCAGCTTGGCCAGTTGCAGGCGATGCTGGATATTTCGGCGCAGGCGGATGCAGACAAAAAGGTGCAGATCGAGGCGCTGGGCAGCCAGCTAAACGCCGCCTTGGCCCGCGTGGCTGGCGAGCAAAAGCGCCGCGCCGAACTGGAAGAGGCCGAGCGCAAGCGGTTAGAGGCGGAAAATCAAGACCTGTCGCGCTTCCGCTCGGAATTCTTTGGCCAGCTATCTACCCTGCTTGCGGGCCGCGAAGGCGTGCGCGTGGTGGGGGATCGGTTCGTCTTCTCGTCCGAAGTTCTGTTCACCGCAGGCTCTGCCGATTTGGCCCCCGAAGGCCAAGCGCAAATTGCAGGCGTGGTGGAAATTTTGAACGAAATCTCGGGCCAAATCCCCCCCACAATCGATTGGATCATCCGCGTTGATGGCCATACCGATAACGTGCCCCTAAACAGTACAGGCCCCATCCGCGACAATTGGGAGCTGTCCCAAGCGCGGGCCTTGTCGGTGGTGCGCTTTATGCAAGATCAGCTTGGCTTTGACCCATCGCGCCTTGCCGCCACGGGCTTTGGCGAATATCGCCCCGTGGCTGACCAAGCCACGCCCGAAGGGCGCGCGCAAAACCGTCGAATCGAGTTGAAACTGACCGAACGCTGATCCATCCGGTTAGGGTTCGATGGTCAGCGTCACCGCCGTGCTGCCCAGTTCTTGCGCCCCGCGCATCAGGCGCGCTGTGCCTGCATATGCGCCTTCAGGCCAGCCCATGCCGCGCATTTTGCGCCCCACAGCGCGAAACAGCAGCGCTTGGTTTTTCTCTAGTGCAACACGTTCGGCCATAATGCGCCCCTCTGGACCACTTATATCAAACACCAGCGCGTCCCCCGCCTTTGCGCCAAACAGATACACCCACAGTACCAAGGCAGGGCTGGTTGCGGGCAGCACGCTGGGGCTATCCAGCCCTGACTTTATAGCGTCGAATTCGGGCACCGCAGTGGCAAACCCCGCGCCAATAATGCCGCCCGCCTGATAGGTGACATCTGGCAGCCACAGATCATCGCGCGCCGTATCGGAGCTGGCCACATCACAGATGTTGGTGGCACGCGGTGCAAAGGGGTCAACCTCGACCCCGTCTTTGCGCACGGCCAAATGCATATGCGGAAATTCCGCCATGCCCGATTGCCCGATCAGGCCAAGCGGTGTGCCCGTATCCACCGCATCGCCCACGGCCACGCGCACTGACCCCATGCGCATATGACAATACTGCGTCTGCCAGCCGCCGCCATGGTCAACCACCACGCCATTGCCGCATTCTTTGCCCGCCACCTTTGGCGCAAAATCTTCCACCCCATCGCGGATTCCCGCCACAGTGCCGGGCGCTGCAGCCAGCACGGCCACGCCGCTTTCCATCGCAGCGCGGGTGGGCACGGCAAAATCCGTGCCATCATGCCCATCATAGGCCAGCGTGCCGCAGGTGAAATCACCCCAAGCGGTGCTGGGGTCATGGTCAAAATACTGCTGGATATAGCAGGTTTCACCCAAAGCGCAGTCCACTGGCAAGGCCAAATCCAAGGCCCAGACAGGAAAGGCAAAACCCGCGCCAAATGCGGCGCGGGTTAAGGTTTTGTGCAGCCGCAAAAGGGTCACTCCGCCGTCAGCAAGGGCGGTTTCTGCCCCGTCAGGCGCGGCTTGGCAGGTTCTTCATAGGTCAGATGCAATTCGCCATCTTTCACGCCCACATGCACCGTGCCGCCCTTGGTCAGCTTGCCAAACAGCAATTCTTCGGCCAGCGGCTTTTTGATATATTCTTGGATCACACGGCCAAGCGGGCGCGCGCCCATTTTATCATCATAGCCCTTATCGCCCAGCCAATCGGCGGCCTCGGCGGTCAGGTCGATATGCACGTTGCGGTCCAAAAGCTGGGCTTCCAGTTGCAGCACAAATTTGGTGACCACCTGATGGATCACAGATTTGCCCAAGGGCGCAAAGGAAATCACCGCGTCCAGACGGTTGCGGAATTCGGGCGTAAACGTGCGTTCAATCGCCGCCGTATCCTCGCCCGTGCGCCGTTCGCGGCCAAAGCCAATCGCCTCTTTCGCCTGTTCCGATGCCCCCGCGTTCGAGGTCATAATCAAGATCACATTGCGGAAATCCACCGTGCGCCCGTTGTGATCGGTCAGCTTGCCGTGATCCATCACTTGCAGCAAAATGTTGTAAACGTCTGGATGCGCCTTTTCCATCTCGTCCAGCAGCAACACGCAATGCGGATGCTGATCCACACCATCCGTCAGCATCCCGCCTTGGTCAAAACCAACATAGCCGGGGGGCGCACCAATCAGGCGCGAAACCGCATGTTTTTCCATATATTCTGACATATCGAACCGCAGCAGTTCGATAGACAGGCTGGAGGCGAGTTGTTTTGCCACTTCGGTTTTGCCCACGCCAGTTGGGCCCGCAAACAGGTAATTGCCGATGGGCTTTTCAGGCTCGCGCAGGCCAGCGCGCGCCAGTTTGATCGCCGCGCACAGCGCTTCAACAGCTTTGTCCTGCCCAAACACCACGCGTTTGAGGGTTTTTTCCAAATCGCGCAGGGTTTCGGCATCATCTTTGGACACCGATTTGGCGGGGATACGGGCGATTTTGGCAACAACGGCCTCAATCTCTTTGATCCCAATCGTGCGGCGGCGCTTGCTTTCGGTCAGCAAATGCTGGGCCGCGCCCGCCTCGTCAATCACGTCAATGGCGCTATCAGGCAATTTGCGGTCATTGATATAGCGCGCGGCCAATTCCACCGCGCCCTTGATCGCGTCATTTGTGTATTTCAGCGCGTGGTGATCCTCGAACGCCGATTTCAGGCCCATCAGAATTTTGATGGCATCTGGCACCGAAGGCTCGTTCACATCGATCTTTTGGAAACGGCGCGACAGGGCGCGATCCTTTTCAAAATGCTGGCGGAATTCCTTGTAGGTGGTTGATCCCATGCAGCGCAGCTTGCCGCCCTGTAGCGCGGGTTTCAAAAGGTTCGACGCATCCATCGCCCCGCCCGATGTGGCCCCAGCGCCGATGACCGTGTGAATTTCGTCAATGAAAAGAATGGCATCAGGATGATCTTCCATTTCTTTCATCACGGCCTTTAGCCGTTCTTCAAAATCGCCGCGATAGCGGGTGCCTGCCAAAAGCGCGCCCATGTCCAGCGAATAAATCGTGGCTTT
>JAIXVS010000291.1 GCA_027482795.1 Rhodobacter sp. | reverse complement strand
GAAATATTCCGATTGTGCCAGCGCCTCTAGCGCGCGGGCGCGGCCTGCATCGGTCAACTGATAGCTCATTTCTGCGCTGGCGGTGGGGGATAGGGTTCCCATCGCCTCGATCAGGCGCTGGGCGCGCATCGCCTCGACCAAGGCTTGCGCCAACTGGGCAGGCAAGGCGATGGCGCGGGCGATGTCGCTGACCAAGGATAGATTGGTGCGAAAGATGGTTTTCAGCGCGATATCGCGCATCATCACCGCCGAAAGCCCCGTCTCGCGCAGATCGCGCGGCTCGACTGGGGGCTGAATGCCCATTTGGGGATGCATGTTCATAGGCAGACCTCGCGCACAAGTTTGGCCAAGGATGCCCGCGAAAAGCGGCCGTTTTGGGGCGTGAGTTAGGCCGCAACCAGCGGCAGGGCGGCAAAAATCATATAGATGTTCAAAATGCCTGCCAGCGCCAGACCCATGGGAAAATCGGCGCGCGTCCAGCTTTCCCAATCGGCCACTTGGGCCCGAAAGGCGGGCAGCGCGCGGGCCAAGCGATGGGCGGCAAAGGCCCCCAGCAGGCAGGCGGCGGTTAAAACCAAAGCAAAGCGCAGATCACCTTGCACAAAGAAGTGTGCCATAACGGCGACAAATTTGGCATCGCCTGCGCCAATCAGGCTAAGGCTGGCCAGAACAAAGCCGATCACGAGCAAAATTGCCCCCAAGGCCAGACCCCAGAGCCAAACCTGAAACGGCACAAGGATAAGGCCCAGCACCAGCCAAACGGCACCCAAGGCCAAAACCGCCTTGTTGGGAATTTTCATGAATTTCATGTCGTTCCACGCCACCCATATGCCAATGGCAAGGGTGAAGGGCAGCAAAAGGGCTGCGTCTAATGCGGTCATGTTTCAGCCTCCCAATGCGGCAAGGCTGCGTTCGGCGGCCTCGAAATACTGCGGGTTGGTATCGATGGCCTGTTGCAGCAATTGCTTGCCCACCGATGGATCGCCCTGTTTCACCGCTGCCAGCCCTGCGGTGTAATACAGTTGCGAGCGTTCGATCTGCGTCATCTGAACCACGGGCAGATCGTATTTGCGCTGGGCGGCGCGGGCCAGCACAAGGTTGTTTTTGGCGGTAAACATCGTGCTGTCATAGGTCAGCGCCTGCATGAACAGTTTTTCGGCTGCGGCATGTTCGCCCCGCGTCAGTTTGGAAAAACCCCAGTTGTTTAGAACGGGGGCGGGCTGCTGGGTTAGGCCTGCGGCGATTTCGTAAAAGCTGTCGGCCTTTTTCCAATCTTTGCGGCTGTCGGCCACCATCGCCTCTAGGCGGTAGCGTTCAAAGGTTTCATAGGTGGGCGGGATTTGCGCCAAAACTTGGGCCGCGCGGGCCCAATCATTGCCGCGGATCAGCGCCTCGGCAAAATTGACGCGGTCTTCATCGGTGGCATCGGGGCGCGCGGTGATCTGTGTCCACACGGCGGCCGCCTCGGCGGCGCGGCCTGCTTTCATCAATGATTTGCCCAGCCCGCGCTGCGCGGTCAGGTTGGACGGATCGGTTGCAACGGCCTGCTGAAAATAGGCAACCGCCTCTTCTGGTTTGCCCACTGTTAGCATCACATCGGCCATATTGCTGTTGTCGATGTCGTTGACCGATGCCAAAGCGCGGTTCACCTGCGCGGGGTTTGCCCCGTTTTGGCAGGCAGGCAGCAAAAGCGCCGCGCTAAGGCTAAGCGAGATTAAAATGGGAAAAGATGGCCGTTTTTGGCCCAAAGCCGCAGGCACCGCCCGCGCGCGAAGATAGATCATGTGGCGCATTTTGCGTCCTTATTTTTGCGACTGCTCGCTTATGCCCAGACCCGCGACGACTTAGAACTGCGACAGCAGGACATAATTGCCCTGACCGCGCCGAACCAACGCCATGGCAGGCTTTTGGGCGACCTCACTACCACCATATATCGTTTTTTCGCTTGTTGCGATAGCTTGTTTTAAATTTTCTCGTATTTCGTCTGTTTTGCCACTATCAAGTGCATAGGCGCGTTGAAATACCACCCGCGCCTCGCCAATTTTGCCTGCCTCCATCAGCACAACGCCAAGGTTGTTTTGCGCGGGCACAAAACTGGGGTCTTGTTCAATGGCGCGGCGCAGGATTTGTTCGGCTTGGCCAAGGCGGCCCAAGGCAAGGTTGGCACTGCCAAGGGCAGACAAAACATCAACATTTGCGCCTTGCTGGCTGGCGGCGCGCAAATAAGACTTTAGCGCCAATTCATATTCGCCCGATGCCATAAGGCGATGGCCCACCATCAGCCCATCAATGCCGCCGCGCGCGCGGTCAACCCCCGGCGCAAAGGTTTTGTCACCCGTGGCAATAGACGGCCCGCCAAGCAGGTTTGACACAGCACCAAAGCCGCCCGTGTTACCACAGGCGGCTAAGGTGACGATCAGCGCCAAGCCAAGGGCGGTTTTGGTCAATCAGACCCCCAAATTACATATTCATGATATTCACAATCGACGGCGACAGCAAAATCATCATCATCGGTGGCAGGGTAAACACCATTGTTCCCAAAGTCATCTTGGTGGGCACTTTATTGGCCTTTTCCTCTGCACGCATAACGCGTTTATCACGCATTTCTGCCGAATACATCCGCAAAGCTTCTGCGATGGATGTCCCAAAGGTGGCCGATTGTACCAAGGTGGTCACAAAAGAGGTGATATCGCCCACGCCTACACGGTGCGCCATGTCTTTTAACACCTGAACCCGTTCCTTGCCTGCCTTCACCTCTTGGCTGACGATTTCCAATTCATCGGCAAGTGCGGGGAAGGCTGCGCGCGATTCCTTGGCGATGCGGTTGATCGCCTGATCCATGGATTGGCCCGCCTCGACACAGACCAGCATCAAATCCAGCGCATCTGGAAAGCCTTCGGTGATTTGCTGTTGGCGGGCCGCGATGTTGCGAGTCACGATATATTGCGGCAGGTAATAGCCAATGCCCGCCGGGACAATGACATAAAGCGCCATGTTCTGCATGGACACTTCGCCTTGCATCGAGGTGATGAAAGCATAGATCATGCCCAGCGCCAAACCGCCCAGACCCAAGGTCAGTTGTGCAAAGTGGAACATGCGCACGGCGTTTTTGCTTTGATAGCCCGCGCGGAACATGCGCAGGCGCGCGGCGTCCAGCTCGCCCGAATTTTGCGGTTCTAGAAAAGATGCAAATTTTTGCAGCTTATCTGTTTTCTCTTCGCGCCGCAGGGTGGCGGTGTCGGCTTTGGGGCGCGCCTCGCGTTGATCGCGGCCCATGCGTTGCATTTTCACCTTATCAAACGGTTCGGCAGGTTTGATCAGCAAAAAGGGCAGCACCGCCATAATCAGCACAAGGCCAAGCGCGCCGATAATCATCAGCGGTGTCAGCGCGCCAAACTGCCCTTCAAGGCTGGCATAGAGAGATTGAAACAGCGCCATGATTACACCTTTATATTTGTCATCATTTTCATGAAGATAACGTTGCCGACCAAAAGAATGGCCACCAAGGCTGCGCCAGGCACAAAGTAACTGCTGGCCATAACCCCATCGAAATGGTTGGGTTTTAAAATGAATGTACCGACCAAAATCACCACGGGCATCCCAGACAGGAAGGTTCCCGAAAACTTGGCCTCGGCAGTGATGGCAATCACGCGGCGAAACAGTTTAAAGCGCGAACGGATCACTTTGGACAGCCCGTCCAAAATCTCGGCCAAGTTGCCGCCCGAAGATTGCTGAATATTCACCGCCACGGCCAAAAACCGCAAATCTTGGTTATCCATCCGTTCGGCAAACACTTTCAGGCTGTCGGCTATGTTGCGGCCATAGGCGGCTTCATCGGCAATAATACCAAATTCGGTGCCAAGGGGGTCGGCCACTTCTTTGGCGACAATCCCAATGGCCGAAGTCAGCGGATGGCCCACGCGCAAGGACCGCACCATCAATTCGATCGCATCGGGAAGCTGTTCTTCCAGCTTTTTCATGCGCGCCTTGGCTTTAGAGTTGATCCAGAAATACACCCCGCCAAAACCCATACCCGCGCTGAGCAATATGCGCGGCGCAGCGCCCACGCTGGTGCCAACAGACAACCCGACATAGGCCAGCACAGCCGCGCCCACCATCACGCCCATCAATTGCGCTGGGCTAAAGGCAATATTGGCCAACTGCGCCTTGTGGGCCAGCAGCGAATACAGCGGAATGCCGCGCGATTTGACGTGCTGCGTCATTTCTTTGCGCAGTTGTTCCAGCACCTTTTCGCGGTCTTGGGTTTTCTCCAAAAGCGCCATGCGCCGCGACATGCGGTTGTTCATGTTGATCGATTTGCCAAAAGCCAGCAAATACACGCCCTGCACCATCACAACGATGGCAACAAAGATCACGATATAGACAAGTGGGCCAAGTCCGACAGTCATCGCAGTATCCTTACATTACAGGGTCATAGATAGAGGCGGGCAGATCATAGCCCCATTGGCGGAAACGGTCGGAATAGTGCGAACGCACGCCCGTGGCATTAAAGCGGCCAATGATTTTGCCATTGGGTTCAATGCCAAGGCGTTCATACCGAAACACCTCTTGCATCGAGATAATCTCGCCCTCCATCCCTGTCAGTTCGGTGATCGACACCATGCGGCGCGATCCGTCTTGCAGGCGGGACGCCTGAACAATCACGTTCACAGCCGATGCGATTTGGCTGCGCACCGCCTTTAGCGGCATTTCAATGCCCGCCATCGCCACCATGTTTTCAAGGCGGGAAATACCATCGCGGGCGTTGTTGGCGTGGATTGTGGTCATCGACCCGTCATGGCCCGTGTTCATGGCTTGCAGCATGTCGATCACTTCCTCGCCGCGCGTTTCCCCCACAATGATGCGGTCAGGGCGCATCCGCAGGGCGTTGCGCAAACAATCGCGCTGGGTGACCGCGCCCTTGCCTTCCACATTGGGCGGGCGGCTTTCCATGCGGCCCACATGCACCTGTTGCAATTGCAATTCGGCAGTGTCTTCGATGGTCAGCACGCGTTCGGTATTGTCGATGAACGATGAAAGCGCGTTCAGCGTGGTGGTTTTCCCCGAACCCGTGCCGCCCGAAACGATGATGTTCAAACGGCAGGCCACGGCGGCCTGCAGATACATCGCCATTTCTTCGGTAAAGGCGCCAAAGCGCACAAGGTCGGGAATCCCCAGTTTTTCCTTTTTGAACTTGCGGATCGAGACAAGGCTGCCATCCACCGCCACAGGCGGCACCATCACGTTAAAGCGCGACCCATCGGCAAGGCGCGCGTCGCAATAGGGATTGCTTTCGTCCACACGGCGGCCCACGGCCGAGACGATTTTATCGATAATCCGCAAAAGGTGGCGTTCATCTTTAAAGGTGATGTCCGAAAGGGTCAGCTTGCCGCCGCGTTCGACAAACACGCGGTTCGGGCCATTGACCAGAATATCGGACACAGATTCATCGCGCAGCAGCGCCTCTAGCGGGCCAAGGCCCATCACCTCGTCATACAGGTCTTGGATCATCGTCTGGCGTTCGTCCTTGGCCAGCGAGATCGACATTTCTTCCAGCGCCTCGGCGGTGATGGCGCTGATTTCGGCCTTAAGGTTGGCCTCTGTCGCCTGATCTAGCGCGGCAAGGTTCAAACTGTCCAAAAGACGCTTGTGCAGATCTTGTTTGATATGGGCAAGGCGTTCTTTGCGCTTTTTCTCTTTGTCAGCGGCGGCAATTTCCACAGGGCTGCGCATGGCGCTGGCTGCGGCGGCGGCGGCCATATGCGCCACGGCCGAAGGGGCCATGGGGGCTGCGCTGCGGGCGGGTGCAGATGGCGCGGCAGCGGCGCTGCGCTGGGCGGTTGGCTGACCCAAAGGCGCGCGCGCAGGCATTGCGCCCTGCGCGGCGGCACTTGGCATCATACGGGGGGCGGCATCGCCCTCTGGCTTTTTGAAACGCGAAAACATGGCTTTCCCCAGATGAAAAAAATCGGCAGATGGTTCGTCGTCGTTTTAGAATCCCTGATGCGCCTGGCAGGGCGCGGGCAGGGGGGCAGTTACCGCTTGGCCTTGGCAGGGGCTGCTGCGGCGGTGTTCAGATCAAACAGTGATTTGGCAAGTTTCTGCACCTCGCGGCGCAGGGCATTTTTGGGCGCAGCAATGGCCAAGGGCAGGCCCTGATCATTGGCGTGCGATATGGGTGCGCCGCCATCGGGCAGTTGCAACTCCATAGAAATATCAAGGCTTTCGGCCATGCGTTTGACCCGCGCCTTGGCGGCCAAATCGGTAAAGCCTGGCGCGCGGTTCAGCGCATAGCGCAGCTTTTCATAAGGCAGGCTTTCCGCCTTTAGCGCGCGCAACAGGCGCAGCACATTTTGCGCCGACCGCAGGTCAAGTTCGACCACAGCAAAGTACAATTCCGCCCGCGTCAGCACCGCCTCTGTCCAAGATACAATCGTGGTGGGCATATCAACGATGACATAGTCAAAATTGGCGCGCGCCATGTCCAGAATATGGCCCACATCTGCGGCTGTCACGACCTCGAGCGGCATCATATCGGAAGGCGAGGTCAGCACATGCAGCCCGTCTTTGGTGGTTTGCATCGCGCCCAGCATGGCATCGCTGTCGGCCAGCGCGGCATCAGACAGAAAATCCATCACCGCATCGCGGCGCGGCAAATCCAAATAGGTTGCCACATTGCCAAATTGGAAATCCATATCAATCACGCAGACGCGCGCCGCGCCACCTGCGCCCAAAAGGGCCAATTCATGCGCCAAGTTGACGGCCAGCGTGCTGCCACCAACCCCGCCTGCCATGCCATGCACGGGCAAGATCACGCCATCGCGGTCGCCCTTTGGCCGAAAGGCGGGTGCGGCGACTTCGGCCACGGGGGCAGGGGCAGGGGCTGCGGGGGCAGGCATTTGGGCGGCTGCCTCTTCGGCGGCGAATTTGTCTTCCAGCCGCGCGATCGCCTCGTCAAAGGCATCATCGGGCAGGGGGTAGGGCAGAAAATCATCCGCGCCCGAACGCATCAGTTTGTGCAGCGCGGTGGGGCTGATCGCATCGGTCAGCAAAATCACGCCAAGCCCGCGCGATTTGCCTTGGGCAACAATGGCGGAAATACGGTCGATATCCGCCTCGTCGGCGGCATTCACCGCCACGATCATAAACCGCAGGCCCGCAGAATCGGTTTGGGCAAGGAAAGGTTGCGCATCTTCATAGGGAATATCCCCCCAGCTTTCGCCAAAGGTTTCCTCCATTGCATCGATCAGAAGCTCGAATTCCTCGATATTGCGCGAAATGGTGCAAGCCACCAGCGCAGAGGGCAGAGTTTCAATAATCGCGACATTCGACATCACACAACCGTCCTTTTCAAGGGCGGGCAGTCTTCAAAATGGGTTTGCGCGCTGGGCCCAAAATCCATTCTGCGCCATTCTGGCAGGCAGACTGTTTCCGCTGGATTGTGATATGAGGGGGGAAAACGGCAAGATTGGGGCCAAATCGGCATCAATCTGGGGCATTTACGCCAAGATGGCGCAAGCCCCGATTATTCTTGCGCCGTATCACCCGCCCCTGTTGCCGCCGTGCCCGCGTGCTGTGACGTGGCACCCGCCATATAGCCCTGCCAGATGACGGCGGCATATTTGCCGTTTAGCAGGGTGCCCGCGCGGCCCGGATCATATTTATCATGGCTCATGGGCGGCTGAATTTGCCCCGTGGCCAGCAGCGTGTTTTCCATGGTGGCATTGCCAAAGCTGCCCGTATCCATATCGCCCGACTCGCGGTTAAAGGAATAGGCATCGCAGGCGGAAAGAAGCAGCGCGGCGGCAAGGGCGGCGGGAAGTGCATGGGTGGTTTTCATCGCCTTACTCCATCACATAGCCATAAGAGCCGCTGAAATCTTGGCGCGCAACCTCGCCTGCTGCGCCTTTTTGTTTGCCTTCGGTTTGGCCCAGCAAAAAGAATTCCGCCTCGGTTGGAATGCGCACGCGGTCGGTGGGCAGGGCCATAGCCGCGCCGCGCGTCGGCGTCACCAGATGCGGGGTGACGATGATAACCAGTTCGGTCTGCGCGCGTTGATAGGCCGAACTGCGAAACAGCGCGCCCAAAATGGGCAGATCGCCAAGAAACGGGATTTGCCCGTTTAAATTGCGAAAATCATCTTGCAGCAGCCCCGCAATGGCAAAACTTTCGCCATCGCGCATTTCCACCGTGGTCGAGGTTTGCCGCCGCTTGAACGAGCTGATCGTCAGCTCGCCCGTGTTCAGCGTGTTTGTCGTGTCAATCGACGATACCGCCGCATCGATGACCAGATTGATCAAATCGCCATCCACCACTGTGGGCACAAAGTTCAGCTCAACGCCAAAGGGTTTGAATTCAACGGTAATCTGGCCGCCCTCTTGCGCCACGGGCACGGGATATTCGCCGCCCGCCAAAAACTTGGCCTGCTGGCCCGATAGGGCGGTTAGGTTGGGTTCGGCCAAAGTGCGCACAACGCCCTTGCTTTCCAGCGCCTCTAGCAGGACAGCGAATTGCAGGCTGCCCAATGCGCCGCTCAGCACAGCCGCGCCTTCCATGCCCGAAGTGGTTGCAACCCTTGGGTTCGACAGGCCATTGTTGCCCGACAGCCATTGGCCCGTTTCAACCGATGCACCGTTGTTTGCGGCCGCCAGCGATGAGGCAATGGTTTTAGACACCGAGCGCTGCATTTCGGCAAAGCGCACTTTCAGCATCACTTGCTGCGTGCCGCCCACGGTCATCAGGTTGGAAATGCGGTCAGGCGCATAGCGGCCCGCCAAATCCAGCGCCAAATCCAGCTTCGCGGTCGAGGATACCGTGCCAGACAGAACGATACCGTCATTGGCCGTGCGCACTTCAATCGGCTCGCCTGGCAAAATCTGTTTCAAGCGTTCTTTGAATTCGGCAATGTCGGGGGTGACCTGCACATCCACGTTGGAAATCAGTTTTCCATCGGGGGAAAGCAGGGTCATCGTGGTGCGGCCCGGTGTTTTGCCCAGCACGTAAATGGATTTGTCCGACAGGGTGGAAATATCGGCAATGCCGGGGTTGGCGATGGAGACCTCGGCAAAGGACACTTCGCTTTCCACCACCACGGCGCGGTTCATCGGCACGTTCAGGGGTTCGGATGCGGTGCCTTGCATCACCTTTAGCGTCTGTGCGCCCAAAGTTAGCGGCACGGCAAAGCATAGGCCAATGCCCAGCACGCCCGCGCCCAATAGATCACGCATCCGCATTTGATCTGCCCTTTCGCTCTCGCCTTTCGGTTGGGTCTTAAGCGCCCACTCCGATCCTGATTGTGCCGCATTTGTTGATTTTAATCAAGAATCAAAACCTTGCACGCCGTCTTTCACATATTCCGCGCCAATTGGCCGCAGCGATCCGCTAGGGCTTGGTGCGGGGGCGCGCGGCCCCACCGCATTTGGTAGGCCGCGCGCGGCATTTCTGCATCAGGTGCGGCGGCAAATTGCGCCTGCACCTTGCCCCCTTAGTTTGAACAAGGGCCCTAGTTCGAACAAGGGATCGGAATTTCCACCACATCGCCGCCCTTGCGGGTGCGGATGGTGCAAATCTTGGGCGCGGGGGCGGCTTCGGCCACGGGTTCCGCCACAGGGGCCGATATGCCCAGCAGGCCGTTGCTGTCAATTTCCACAGCCCCACCTTGGGTGGTGTCTTCTAG